>NZ_JAGYFZ010000001.1:0-248387 GCF_019946675.1 Pseudomonas sp. BF-B-15 | reverse complement strand
GGCGGCGGGCCCACGGAGCAGGACCGGAGCGAGGGCATGCCGAGCCACAGCGAGGCACCGAACGAAAGGGGCAAGAGCCCTTGGTTACTTGGGGCTTTTCCAAGTGACTCGCCGTAAGGGCGAAACCCATATCAGCCATCACCAAAACAATGGATATGCACACAAAAGCCTTACAGCCAATCAGCGGACTTTGAACCGTCCCATGATCGCGCTGACACGTGAGTTGGCTTCCAGCAACTGCCGGGTATTGAGCTCACTGGCCTGACCGCTCTTCACCAGTTCATCCACCATGTGGCGGATCTGCACCATGCTGCGGTTGATCTCCTCCGTCACCGCACTTTGCTGTTCGGCGGCCGTGGCGATCTGGGTGCTCAGGCTGTTGATGTGGCTGACGGAACCGGCCATTTCGTCCAGCCCGGTATTGACCCGCGCCGTGGCATCGGCCGCTGACTGGCAGCTGGCCTGGGTGTTTTCCATGGCGCTGACCGACGAACTGACGCCTTGGGTCAGGCGCGTGAGCATCTCGTTGATTTCCGAGGTGCTGGCCTGGGTGCGAGCGGCGAGGGCGCGGACTTCGTCGGCCACCACCGCAAAACCGCGACCTTGCTCACCGGCACGTGCCGCTTCAATGGCCGCGTTAAGGGCCAGCAGGTTGGTCTGGCCGGCGATGGCGCCGATCACCCCGAGGATTTCGGTGATGCGCTGGGCGTCCTGCTGCATGCTTTCGACTTTATGGGTGGCACTGGCGACTTCGTCGATCAACGCAATCACACTGCTGGACGCTTCACCCACCACGACCCGCGAACGGTCGGCGTTTTCGTTGGCGCGTTGAGTGAAAGCGGCGGTTTCGGCGGCGTTCTGCGCCACGCTTTCGGCGGTCGAACTCATTTCGGTAATGGCGGTGACGGTCTGATCGGTTTCCGAAGCGTGGCGCACCAGAATCTGGCTGGTATGCGCAGAGGTGCGTTGCAGGTTGTCGAGGCTGGACGCCATGGCGCCCGTGGCCTGGGTGACTTCGCCGATCATGTTTTGCAGGTAAGCGATGAACGCGTTGACCGAGTGGCCAATGGCGCCCAGCTCGTCTTCGGCACGAATGGTGATGCGTTTGGTCAGGTCGGCGTCACCGGCGGACAGTGCGTCGATATTGGCCTTCAGGGCTTTCATGCGCTGGATCAGTTGGCGGATCGCATAGATTTGCAGCAGCGCCAGCAGGATCACCATCGGGATTTGCAGCAGGCTCAGTGTGCTGAGCACATCGTCGCGCTGGGCGGTGATCAGCTTGGTCGGCAGGGCGGTGGCGAGGAACCACGGCGTGCCTTCGATAGGGCGCATGAAGAAGGTGCTGGCTTCGCCTTTGTTGTCGAACTCGACGCGCTGCGCCTGATCACGGTTTTGCAGGCCGGCCTTCACTTGGCTGGCGAAAGGTGAGTTGCCGGCCAGTTCGCTGATGTTCTTCAGTACGATCGGTCCGCTGATGCGCGAGCTGTTGCTGATGATCTTGCCGTCGGCCTCGACGATGAGCATTTCGGCACCGAGGTCTTTTTCCTTGCGCGCCACCAGGTCGTTGAAGAAACCCAGGGTCACGTCGATGGTCGACACGCCGTAGGCGGCGCCGTTTTTCTGGATCGCCATGGCGCAGTTGGTGCGCGGCTCGGCGCTGGCATCATCTTTATAGGCCGCTGCCCAGGCGCATTGCCCGCGTGGGGTTTGCATGCCGCCCTTGTACCAGCTCTGGTCGTAATAGTTAGGCGCGGCGTCGCTGTTCCAGAAGGTATTGACCGCCAGTTTGCCCGAGGCATCACGATGCCAGAACGTGCTGAACTTGTTGCGCCCTGCTTCACGCTGGCCGGGCAGGGGCCAGATGCCGCCACCGAAGACTTTCAGTTCGCCGTACTGATCGACCAGCCCCGGCAGGACCGTGTCGATGGCGGCGCTGTCGAGCAAGGGGATGGTCTGGGTGATACTGCGCTGTTGCGCCTGAACCTTGTTCAGTTCGCCCTGGATTTGTTCGGCGACTTCGGCGATGCGATTGAGCGCGACTTGTTCTTCGGTGTGGCGCAGCTTTGGCGCGACCAGTTGGCTGATGCCAACCACGGTGAGAATGGACAGCAGCAGAATGAACAGGACCAGAAACAGCGTGTAGCGAGCCTGAATAGTGCGGAATGCGGGCATGGGGCCGGGTCCTTTTGAGCAGCGATCTTATTGTGGGTATCGGTATGAAACTGGACGCTTCAAAGGGCTATCGGCTGGCTCAAGTTGAGCTTTAGGTACGATCGTACAAGAACGGAGGGAGGTGACGGACGGCGGGATTGCGCCGGCCCGTTCAGGCAATTGAACGGGCCGGACGCAGGTTAACGGTCGAGCAACTTCAGGATTTCTTCCGGGTAACGCAAGCCGGCGGTGGCATTCGCCGGGAAGATCGCTTCCAGCGCGTGCAACTCTTCGCGGCCAAGTTTGATTTCCAGCGCTGCCACGTTTTCTTCCAGGTATTTACGCTGTTTGGTCCCGGGGATCGGGATCACGTAATCACCCTGGGCCAGCACCCACGCCAATGCGAGTTGACCCGCCGTCACGCCTTTTTCCGCCGCCAGGTCCTGCACTTGCCGCACCAGCAGCAGGTTTTTCGCGAAGTTGTCACCCTGAAAACGCGGGCTGAACCGACGGTAGTCGTCTGCCGCAAAGTCGTCCGGGCTTTTCAGTGCGCCCGTCAGAAAGCCCCGACCCAGCGGGCTGTAAGGGACAAAGGCAATGCCCAGTCGCTGACACGCGGCCAGGCAGCCATTGTCTTCCTGATCCCGGCTCCATAACGAATATTCGCTTTGCAGCGCGCTGATCGGATGAACCTGGTGCGCCCGCTCCAGCGTCGCGGCCGAGGCTTCGCTCAAGCCCAGGTAACGCACCTTGCCGGCCTTGACCAGTTCGGCCATGGCGCCGACGGTTTCCTCGATGGCCACTTGCGGGTCGATGCGGTGCTGGTAGTACAAGTCGAGGGTTTCGACGCCGAGCCGCTTGAGGGTGCCGTCGATAGAGGCGCGGATGTATTCCGGGCGTCCGTCGACCCCTCTGGCGGAAGGGTTCGCCGGATCGCGGACGATGCCGAACTTGCTCGCCAGGAACACTTGATCACGCTTGCCGGCGATGGCTTTGCCGATCAGTTCTTCGTTGGTGTGCGGGCCGTACATGTCGGCGGTGTCGAGCAGGTTGATGCCCAGCTCCAGCGCGCGATGCAGGGTGGCCGTGGCTTCCCGGGTGTCCGTGCCGGTGGTGTAGAAATCGGTCATGCCCATGCAGCCCAGACCGATCGCGCTGACCTGCGGACCGTTTTTACCCAATTGACGTGTTTGCATGAAATCAGCTCCCTGTGAATGTGGATCCCATTGTTAACCTCGACAGAATCCAGATAAACCAGCTAAAACTGCTATCACTATTAGTAATTTCTAAATAATCAGCCGGTACGACTGCACAATGGATCGATTCAACGCCATGCGCGTATTCACCCGGATCGTCGAGCTGGGAGGCTTTGCCAAAGCGGCAGACAGCCTGCAATTGCCCCGCGCCTCGGTGACCATTCTGATCAAACAGCTGGAGGCGCATCTGGGCGTGCAGCTGCTGCAACGCACCACGCGGCAGATCAGCCTGACGCTCGACGGGGCAGCGTATTACCCGCGTTGCGTGCGTTTGCTGGCGGATCTGGAGGAAACCGAAGCGGTGTTCTCCGCCGCGCGTCAAAACCCCAAGGGCTTATTGCGCGTGGATATGCCGGCGGGGGTGGGGCGTCTGATCGTGATCCCGGCCTTGCCGCAGTTCACGGCCCGCTATCCCTTGATCGAGCTGGAAATCGGTTTGAATGACCGGCCCGTGGACCTGATTCGCGAAGGCGTCGATTGCGTGCTCCGGGGCGGTTCGTCACTGGACGACTCTCTGGTGGCGCGGCCGCTGGTCATGCTGGATCAGGTCACCTGCGCCAGCCCCGGTTATCTGCAACGCCACGGAACGCCGCAGTGCCTGGGCGATCTGGAGGGGCATGAAATGGTGGAATACGTTTCCAGTCACAGCGGCAAACGTTTCGGGCTGGAGTTTGTGGTCGATGGCGAGATACAACCGATCAATTTGTCCAAACATGTGGCGGTCAACAGTGCCGACGGTTATCTGGCGGCGTGTGAGGCGGGGTATGGATTGGTCCAGACCCCGTACTATCACGTAGCCAGGCAATTGAAGGAGGGCAATCTGGTCGAGGTGCTGAGGGAGGTGCCGCCACCGGGGATGCCGTTGGCGGCGCTCTATCCTCCTCACCGTCAGCTGTCGCGGCGGGTACGGGTGTTTGTCGACTGGATGGTTGAGCTTTGCGCGCAGCCGGGAAATGGCTTTGTCAAAGAGCATTCAGGCCGCTGAAAAATCCTAACGGTGTTGGTAGTAACCCGGTCCGCCACGGCCGTCGTAATGGTGGCCGCCGTGCCATCCGCCGTGGGGGAAAATAATGCAGCCGCTCAGGGAAAGTATGGCCAGCAGGGGAATCAGCAGTGTGATTCGACGGAACATTTCAAAATCCTCATGGTTATCGCCGCTATGCAGCCAAAAGGCTTCATCGGCTGTAACATGAGACCCCGTTTGCAGCGCCCCATCCCCGGAAAACGGTAGTGGCTTGGCATGCATTCGGATACAAACCCGATACATTTTCAGGTTCGCCTTACGTTTTAGCTTTTTGTTTAAGGAAAAGGGCAATGACCCAGTCGCAACGTTTGAAATACTCGATTCTGATCTCCCTGGTGGTGCTGGGGATCATGTTTGGCCTTTCGTATTTGCAGAATGCCGGGGTCATCAGCGAAAAACTGTTCCAGTACATCGCTATTGGCGTGGCGGTGATCGTGGTGGTGATCAATGGCGTGATGCGTCGCAAGGTCAAGCCCTGAGCGACGCACCACGGGCAGGTTATTCGCCGTGCAATGCGGCGAACGCCTGCGGGTGCAAGCTGTAGCTTTTGTCCGGGTTCAGGGTGATCACGCCTTCGCTGCACAAGCGTTTCAACACTTCGCGCACACTGAGAAAGGACAGCGGAATATCCAGGTCCAGCAGGTGACTGTGGACGCCGCGCACACCCAGGCTGCGATCGCTTTCGGCGGCGGTCAGCAAGGCGTCGATGACTTTCAGGCGGATCAGGCTGGTGCGCAGGCCGAAGCTCTTGAGCAGTACCCGGATCCGTTCGTTGCTGTGTCGTTCAGTACGCGGATTGAACAGGCCCGAGCCCATGGAAGTGCCCATTGGCGCAGTGCTACCGTCCGTTGGCAGTTGCGAGTTGTACATGCAAAATCTCCTTTTCAGAGCCTGAACCGGAAAGATGTGTTGGGTGCTCTTACTCAATAAGACGTACGAGCCACCCAAATCATGAAGGATCAGATGTAGAAATTTTGTTGCCATCACGTCAGAAGCTTGTAAACCCCCGCAGAAACGCCCTCCGGCGGCCTAAATTTTTGTCATGGATTTCGTTCCTGTAGGAGCGAGTGTGATTATTACCAGGCAGTTAACCCGATTGAGCCTTGCCGCCGTGTTGGTGGGCTTGAGTCTTGCGGCACACGCGCGCAGCCAGCCGGATGCTTCGGCGACGGCCGATATCCGCCGGACCAGCTTCGGCGTGCCGCATATTCGTGCCGACAACGAACGTGGCCTCGGCTACGGCATCGGCTACGCGTACGCGCAGGACAATCTGTGCCTGCTGGCCAATGAGATCACCACGGTGAACGGCGAGCGTTCACGTTATTTCGGCCCGGAGCAGTTCACGGTCGAGGAGCGCGAAAATCAGGTCAGCGACGTGTTTTTCAACTGGTTGAATACGCCGCAAGCGGTCGCTGCGTTCTGGCAGGCGCAAACGCCGGAAGTCCGCGACCTCATTGAAGGGTATGTGGCCGGTTACAACCGCTCGCTGGCGGAACGTCGCGCGCAAGGTTTGCCGCAGCAATGCCAGGGCGAATGGGTGCGGGACATCACCGCGCAGGACCTGGTCAAGTTGACCCGGCGGCTGTTGGTCGAAGGCGGCGTCGGGCAGTTTGCCGAAGCGCTGGCCGGTGCCACGCCGCCCAAAGCGGTCGCGCAGAATACGCAGGCCTCGGCGCAGTTCCAGCTAGCCGCTGCGCGCATTCAACGCTTCGCGCTGGATCGCGGCAGCAACGCAGTCGCGGTGGGCAGTGAACGCTCCTTCAATGGCCGTGGCATGTTGTTGGCCAATCCGCATTTTCCGTGGGTCGGCGGGATGCGCTTTTATCAGATGCACCTGACCATCCCCGGTAAACTTGATGTGATGGGCGCCGCGCTGCCCGGTCTGCCGATGATCAACATCGGCTTCAACCAACACCTGGCCTGGACCCACACCGTGGACTCGTCCAAGCATTTCACCCTGTATCGCCTGCAACTCGATCCGAAGGACCCGTCCCGCTATTTGCTCGACGGCAAGTCGCTGCCGATGAAGCAGCAGACCGTGACCGTGAAGGTGAAACAGCCTGACGGCCAGACCCGGTCGGTCTCTCGCGTGGTCTACAGCTCGCAATTCGGCCCGATCGTGCAATGGCCGGGAAAACTGGACTGGGATAACCAGTTCGCCTACAGCCTGCGCGATGCCAACCTCGATAACGACCGGGTGTTGCAGCAGTGGTACGCGATGAATCGTGCGGTCAGCCTCAAGGAATTGCAGGCATCGGTTCACAAGATCCAGGGCATCCCGTGGGTCAACACCCTAGCGGCGGACGATCAGGGGCAGACGCTGTACATGAACCTGTCGGTGGTGCCGAACGTCAGTGTCGACAAACTGGCCGCGTGCAGCGATCCACGGGCCGGGTTGCAGATGATCGTGCTCGACGGTTCCAACAGCGCCTGTGCCTGGGACATCGACCCGGCGGCGGCGCAAAAAGGCATTTATGCGTCGGACACATTACCGCAGCTGTTGCGCAAGGACTTTGTGCAGCACTCCAACGATTCGGCGTGGATGGCCAACCCGGCACAACCGCTCACGGGTTTCTCGCCACTGATCAGCCAGGACAGCCAGCCGTTGGGCCTGCGCTCACGTTTTGCGCTGGATCGCCTGGGCACACTGAACAAGGCTGGCCCGATTGCTGCCGCTGATCTGCAACAGATGGTGATGGACGATCAGGTGTACCAGGCGACTCAAGTGATGCCTGATTTGTTGAAATTCTGCGCTGAAGACCTGGGCGCCGACGCGCCGACGCTCACGCCGCTGTGTGCCAGTCTGAAAGCCTGGGACCGCAGCGCGAATCTGGACAGCGGCGTGGGATTCGTACATTTCCAGAATGTCATGGAAGCGCTACAGGAAGCGCCCGATGTCTGGCGTGTGGTGTTTGATCCGAAAGACCCGCAACACACGCCTCGCGGCCTGGCGGTCGAGCGGGTGGAAGTTGCCAAGGCTGTGCGCGAGGCGATGCTGGCGTCGGTGGAATCGGTCAACACATCGGGGCTCAAGACGAACAGCCGCTGGGGCGATATCCAGGTGGTCAGCAGCGGTGGCCAGCAGACGCCGATTCACGGCGGACCGGGCACCCTGGGCGTGTATAACGCGATTCAGAGCGTGCCGAGAACCGACGGCAAACGTGAAGTGGTCAGTGGCACCAGCTATTTGCAAGTGGTGACGTTCGACGACAAGGGACCGCGGGCCAAAGGGCTGTTGGCGTTTTCGTTGTCCAGCGACCCGGCCTCAAAGCACGCCAATGACCAGACGTTGGCCTTCTCGAAGAAACAGTTGAGTGTGTTGCCGTTCACCGAACAGCAGATCACTTCGGACCCGCAGTACCAGACACAGACAATACGCGAGCAGGATGAAAAAGCCGCGAAGGTGGCCAAACAGTAAATCGAACAGAGTTTGCGTTCAGAAAGAAGGCCGCACCCCGCAAGGGTTGCGGCCTTCAGCTTTTAGGCGGTTGCTGCGGCATGGAATTGAGGACCGGATTGCCTTCCTTGTTGCGGGTCAGGTAGACCGGCAACACCTTGGGCAGCGTCGCCACAAGGCTGTTGAGTTCCTTGATGTTGTAGATGCCACCGAGGCGGATTGAGCCGGTGCTGCTGTCGGCGACCATCACCGGGGTGTTCAGGTAGCGATTGATCAATGGCAGGGCTTCGGACAACGCCAGGTTATCGAGCACCAGTTTGCCGTGACGCCAGGCCAGCGAGCTGTCGTTGGCGTAGGTCTGGCTGATTTGCGGCGTGAAGTCGCCGTGTTTGTAGCGCGCCTGCATCGATGGCTCAAGCCGCAGGCCATCACCTGGCAGGTCATTGTTGCTGCTGACCAGAACCGAACCTTCGATCAGGTTGACGCGCACCTGATCCTCGTACATCCAGACATTGAACTGGGTGCCGGTGACCCGGATTCTGCCTTCCGCCGCCCGAACGATAAACGGGTGGTTTGCGTCGTGGCTGACTCTGAAGAAAGCTTCGCCTTTTTCCAGTCTGACGCGGCGCTGATCCTTGTAATTGCTGTAGGTCAGCTCGGTGCCAAGGTTCAGTTCGACCTGGCTGCCATCGCTCAATGTGACCTGGCGGACCGTATTGCTGGCTTCGAAATGCTGGTACGAGTTGGGAATCCAGCCCAGGCTCCACCCGCTAAAAGCCGCCAGCGGCAACGCCAGGGCGCACACGGCGGCAGCGATGCCGAACGTGCGCCAAGGCGTTGTGGGTTGGAGGCGAGCGACGGGCATGACGGCTTCGGGACGAGGCAAATCTCCCGCGACATCCCAAATCTCCAGCATGGCCTCGTACTCGAACGCATGCAGTGGATCAGCGTCAAGCCACTGTTCGAATGCTTGCCGTTCCTCAGCCGTGCAGTCGGTGGCGTGCAAACGCATGCACCAGTGCGCAGCGGCATCGGTGATGGCGTCATATTGGGCTTGCGAGAGAGGGGTGTCGGTCATTGACTCATCCTGATTTCCTGCATTCTAACCTTGAGGGCAGTCTGCGAGAACAGCCGTCATGGCATTTACCCATCAAACGGCTGTTTATTTTCTGGACTCAAGGTGTATTGACGTGTAACTCGCGGCCGAGATGACTGATTAACCAGGCCACGCTGTCGGCATTTCCAAGTTGTACCGCCAGCCGGGTCAGTGAGTTCCTTTTGAAGGTCTCGCGAGCACCGCTCAGGTTTTCTGCACCGGTCAACGTCAAAAGTTGGGCTTTTACCCGGTCAGTGTTTTCATAAGTCGTACTTCCCGGGTCTTCCCACACGCCGGTGTCGGCATCCTGGGTCATGAACAATTGTGTGTAAGGTGTCTTGAGTGACAGTGCGGTGTCCTGAGCATCGGTCAATGCATTCTTGAGATCAGTGGCGGTCGCGCTTGCCGTGCCGATCAGGTCGGCGAAAGGTCTGCCAGGGTCAAGGTAGGAAATGTCCTCGGTATTACAAACAAGGTGTGAAAGCTCATGCAGGAGCGTTATCGCCCGGGCATGCGTGTGGATCGGGAAGGCCGTGTCGGTAAGGTATTGGCGGTAATGCTCGAAACCGGGATCGAAGAATTTTTCTGCCAGATAGATTTTCTTCTCGGTGTCATTCGGGATGGTGAGGCCGAATGTACTGTCGGCGCCATCGTTTACCCGGCCGACGACAAAACGATCGGACTTGGCCTTTCTGAGCGTAGGGTCCAACAACGCGGTAAACATGTCGCCCACGACCTTTTCAAGTTTTTCCACATGCGCTGGCAACACCTCTGGCACATCAAGGAAGCGCTTGATGAGTTGATGCACAGGGGTGTTCGTGTTATCGGCGTTCTTCAGCAATTGCAGGTTTTGAAAACTGTTCCAGGCATAGCTCGTTGCCTGGTCCAGCGCCTGGTCGATCTGCCGAGCCTTGTGCGGGTAAAAACGTCGTATCTGTCGCATTCCATGGGCGTCGATGTTCATGCCCTCCCAAGCCGCTGCCAGAGTATCCAGCCGACGGAGAAGGCCGAACTGCGGCTTCGGTGCATCCCGGTCGAGCACCCATTGTTTCGATTCGTTTTGCCGTAGGTAAGGGCCAAGCGCCTTTGAGTCGGCAATACGCCAGCGGGTGCCGCGTTTGGTCACCGGAAACACTTTGCCTTCCACCGGCCCGTAAAGTTGCTTGGTCGTCGGGTGCGCGTAGAGCCCAGGCGTTGAGTCGGGCTTGAGCGAACCCAGGTCGACGTGGAGGCTTTCATGACGCTTCAAGCCTGTGCGTTCGGGGGCGGTCACCTTGATGTCCTGCCATTTACAGCGGGCATCGGTTTTTTCCGGTGCCGGTTCGGCTGGCGTGGAAGTCGGCGGCGCGTGGGTTTCCAGTGATTGGCGCAACGAAGCGAGTTGAGCAATGCCGCTGATGAATTCCCTGAGGGCCGCACCCCATTTGTGCGTTTGCAGGTCTTCGGCGGATTGTTTGATGTCAAGGTAGCTGTGGTACACCGTGACGGGGTAGGCGAGCTTGCCCATGAAAAATGAATACGCCTCGTGCAGGTCCTCGCCCAGAACATGTTTGATGGTTGCCCATGCACTCTGCTTTTGGTTATCGGACTGACAACCGAGCAACCGGCCCAACAACGCGGCATTTTCATGGAACAAGTGCCCGAACAGGTGCCCCTTGATCGGGTTGGACGCCAGCTTGACGTCGGCATCGGTATTGTCCGTTGCCACAGGTGCGGCTCTTGTAGCCCGGTTACTGCGCGTTGCCATTCGGGTTTCGAGCAAGATCCGCTCGGGTTGCGGCAGGTTCATGAGGACCCAATCGAGCAGTGCACCGCGGGTCTTCAGTTCTGCCAGCAGCTGGGTTTCGCTTTGGTATTCCTTGATCCCGTGCCGTGGACTGTGAGGGGCGACAAGCACCTGCGGCGCCGTGCTGTCGGCCGATGAACCGATCAGATAGACGCCCGGCACTTTGACGGATTGTCCGCTCCTGACACCGAGGAACTCCAGGGGCCGGATGATCGCGTGGGCGCCATCGACGGCTGCACGGGCGATGGCGTCTGGCATGTCCATGACCTGGCGGATCAGGTCAAACCCCGTTTCGCTCAGGCGCTCCTGCAGTTTTTCCGTGTGAGCGTGGTGCATCAGTTGCCAGGGCAGTTGCGTGTAAAAACGCTGCCTGTGAATCGCGTTTGCCTCGGTGTCTGCGAGGGCCGCACTGAGTATTTTCTGCTGACGCTCACCCGGTTTCAGGTTGAGTATCAGGTCTTTGATGTAGCGTTCGTCCATGCCCTCCGGAATGACCGTGGTGTCCAGCGACGTCAGTTTGAGCGAGACAGTGTCCAGGTCCTTGAGGTGAGCCAGCGCAAAATCGGTCAGGGTCTGTTTGCTGGACGCAGACCAGGGGCTGGCGCTGATCTCGACCTGGACCTTGTCCGGATTGATGTTGAACGTGTCGGCCTTGAGTTGTTTTTCCAGTTCATGGTGGGTAGTTTTCTTCAATGATCGGATGCCGGTGAGGTAGTCCTCGTCGTCTTTGACGTTGTGCAGATATTGCTGAAGCAATTCGCCATGCAGGATCAAGTCCTTGATTGGCGCCTTGGCCAGCCAGGCTGGTAGTTTTTGCTGGGTGATCAGGGACTGGGCAATGTCGCTCGCGCGACTTAGCCCGGTCATCGGCTCACGCAGGGCCACCAGGTTCAGCAGACTGGCCCGCGGCGCGGGGGAGAGCGGGGTGGTCAGCGCGCGGGTGACGAAGGTCTGGTCCAGATCAACAAAGGGCCTTTGCACACTGTCGAGAAAATGCCCATGGACCTGTTGCAGCGGCGCCAGTGTGTAGGCCCTGTCTGGCACTCGCTCGCTATGGCCGAGGTTTTCCAGCAGCATGGAACGATGATTCTTGTCTTTAAGGCGTCGTTCGAGCTCTTCCTTTAGCGGCGTCAGTGCCTTGAAGGCTTCAAATCCCAGTGCCGGCGTCCACAGAATGGCCTTGCCTGAGTGCAGCGGATCCAGGCCGCCCCGTTCAGTCAGGACAAAACAGCTGGCCAGTTTCAGTGGGGTTGCCGCGGTGCCGGCCTTCAACGCCAGGGAAAAGACCTCCGGTAAAAAGCCGTTCAATGCCGCTCGGTCCGCGCTTGTAGGCGTATCGAGCACGGTTTTGATGATCGCCTGTTCCGCCGCACCCAGGGTGCGCGAGACGGCGCGAAGCTTCAATTCACTGCGCAGTGCCGTTGACAGTGTGTGGGTAAAACTCGATTTCAAACCTGCCAATGATGAACTGACGAGGCTTTGCGCCGCGGCGAACGTGCGGGTTGTTGTGGGAATGACCGGGTGGTTTTCAAGGACTTGATCAAGCGCCTGTTCGACCGAGCTCAGCAGCGACAGCTCCTGTTTGGCCGACTCGGCGCGCACGGTGGCCGGCCGCGCATTCACGCCATGGTCCGGTCGAGTGCTCCAGCGTCCCACGGCTTCAGGCAGCAGCAAGCGGGGATCGATCAATGCCCGGACGTCCAGGGCATTGTCGAGCAAGGCGTGAGGGTCCAGCGTGCCTTCGCTTTCACGGTAACGGCTCAAGGCATGGCTGAGGTTTTGCCGTTGTTTATCAATGATGTCAGTCATCACGCTTGCAAACACCGGGCCGACGATGGGTTCACCGACGATCACCCGATCGTTCAGTACCAGTCCAAGAAACGTGCAGCGTTCGTTCAATGACATGAACTTGAGCAGCGTGTCTTCATGCTCTGCGCTGTTGAGCATTTGCAGGGCGATTTTTTTCACTGCTGGCAGGTTGCTTGTGGCCTCGATGCCGCGGGACGGGCTGTACAGGAAACCCAGCGTGTTCGCGCCGCCGATCATCAAGGTCGAGGCAAGCTCTGCGAATTGTTTGAAGGGGGCGGTGAACCGCACTTTTTCGATGCGAAGGGGATCGACCGTGGCCGGGGGGAGGCTGACATTCATCAGTCGCAGGTATTGCTCTGTCGTCAAAGTGCCCTGCTGGTGCTGGTTTAACAGCCTTGCGTGAAAAGTGTCTTGCAGGCCCTCGGTGAAAAAAGCCCGGCGCGACAAGCCATTGCTCATGAGCGAGTCCCAGAAGGTCTCGAGCAGGCTGTGCAGGTGAGGCGTAAAACCTTGCGCGATTTTTTTTACCGCGCTTTCCCAGGTCTGGTTGTCGGCATTGCTGCCGGTGGCGTGCTCGGGATGGGTAAACACCCTGGAGGCGCCCGTCGGCCACTGATTCGTCAGGTAAAAATGCAGGAGGGCCTCGCTCAGTGACATCGTTGCAATCCCATGGGGCGTTCCACGTTGATCAAACGCAGAACCCGTACTGACAAAACTGTTCAGCCGCGTCAGACGCTGGTCCAGTTTGGGGAATGGCTTGGACAACGCGTGCTTGAGGACCTCGTCCAGCATTGATTGCAAGGTGGGCATCTTGACCAACTCGTCCGCCATCGCCTTGAGGTTTTGTTCCTGCTGTTGCTTGAGCGTGAGTTCCTGGTCTTCGAATACCGCGCCTTCGATTTCCTGAGTGGAAATATCGAGTGCAGCGGCGGCGGCCAAGGGCAGGCGTTGTTCGATGGAGTGGAAGCGCAACAGCTCACTTTTTTCAGTGGCCTGCGCCAACCATTCTTTGAGTTTGCTTTTGAGGTCGGCCATGCCCGCGAATTTGACCAAGCCTTTGCACGGTGTGAAGAGCGTGACCGCGCCATTATTGGGCCGGCTCATGGCAAAGGCACCGGCCAATGGAATGCCGGCCTTGCCGGGCAAAGACAGCAGCAACTGGAAGGCCTGCATCGGTTTTTCATGGGTTTTGCGGGCTGCCTGGGTCGGCTTGTAAACCGTGTTCAACCAGTTCAGATCGTCCAGGGTAAAGCCCAGCGCGGTTTCCCGTTCGCCGAGTAACCCGGCAGTGGATGCAGCCAAGGCTTCGTCAAAAAAATACGGCAGTGCAGGTGTCGTCATGATGTTTCCTCGATGGACTGCGACGGTGTTCAGCGCAGTTCGTTGGGTCGAGGGGCAACAATAGGGGGCGGGAAAAGGCGGGGTGCGGTACATATTGCTTGCGCGAGAGACTTGACAGGAAGCCGGTAAAAAAGCGCTTAATCGACCTGTCGCCCGCCTCTAAAAATAACACTGGAGCTTCAGATGACCGCTTCGCCTGAAATGGCAGTCAGTTCGGCCAACTCAACCCTGGATTTTGATTCTCTCGTCCTTTTGCTCGAACGCATTTTCGTTCGTCACGGCACCTCCGCCGAAGTCGCCAGGGCACTGGCCCTCAACTGCGCCGGTGCCGAACGCGATGGCGCCCACAGTCATGGCGTGTTCCGCATTCCCGGTTACGTATCAACGCTGAAAAGCGGCTGGGTCAATGGCCAGGCCGTGCCGGTGGTTGAAGACGTGGCGTCGGGTTTTGTCCGGGTCGACGCCGGCAATGGCTTCGCCCAACCGGCGCTCGCCGCCGCACGCGCCTTGCTGGTAGAGAAGGCCCGCAGCGCCGGGATCGCGGTGTTGGCGATTCGCAATTCCCATCACTTCGCGGCGTTGTGGCCGGATGTCGAGCCGTTCGCCTATGAAGGGCTGGTGGCGTTGAGCGTGGTCAACAGCATGACCTGCGTGGTGCCGCACGGCGCCGATCGCCCGCTGTTCGGTACCAACCCGATTGCCTTCGCCGCTCCGCGTGCGGACGGCGATCCGATTGTCTTCGACCTGGCCACCAGCGCCATCGCCCATGGCGATGTGCAGATCGCCGCACGCAAGGGTGAGCGCTTGCCCGCGGGCATGGGCGTGGACGGCCTCGGTCAGCCAACCCAGGACCCGAAAGCGATTCTGGAGGGTGGGGCATTGCTGCCGTTTGGCGGCCATAAAGGTTCGGCGTTGTCGATGATGGTGGAGCTGTTGGCGGCGGCGTTGACCGGCGGCAATTTCTCCTTCGAATTCGACTGGAAAAACCACCCTGGCGCCAAGACGCCATGGACCGGCCAACTGTTGATCGTGATCGATCCGAGCAAGGCCGCCGGGCAGAGTTTTGCTGAGCGCAGCCAGGAACTGGTGCGGCAGATGCACGGTGTGGGGCTCAAACGGTTGCCGGGTGATCGCCGCCATCATCAGCGCGCCAAGTCCAACGCTGATGGTATTCAGCTGGATGCGGATACGCTGGCGAATCTGCGCGAACTAGCCGGAATCTAGCGTCAAAACACGGACTTTGTAGGAGCCGGCTTGCCGGCGATGGCGGCGGATCAGCCGATATAGATGTTGGCTGATCGACCGCTATCGCCGGCAAGCCGGCTCCTACAGTGACCGTATTTCAATACGTGTTATCGCGGGCTTAACGACGGCCCAGCAACAACCCGACAACCAAACCGAAACCAGCGGAAATCGCCACGGTTTGCCACGGATGACCGCCGATATAGATTTCTGTCGCTTCGACCGCAGGCAGGGTCCGGTCACGAACGCGGGTTACCGAGTCCCGCGCCTGCTGGAGTTTCTGGGCGATTTGCCCACGGAGCGTGTCCGCTTCCTCACCGACCAGCGAGGCACTGCTTTTCAGCAATTTTTCCGACTCTTCGATCAGCGCCTGAAGCTCGCTGAACGCTTGATCCTTGATTTGGTCTTCGGCGGCTTGTGCGGCGGTTTTCCGAGCCATTGGGATACTCCTTGCAGGTGAGTGGGCAGTGAACAATGGAGTCTGCGGCGATTGAAAAAGTTGCAGCGATTTTACCTGCGCAGGCCCTACTGTAGAAAAATCCTGCGCAGGACATTTCTTCCTACAGTGTAAGATGTCGCCTATTTACGCAGCAGGTAACTCCCCATGAGCTTCAATCTGGCCGACAAACCCCTTGCCGAGCGCGCAGCGCTTGAAGACGAGAAATCCCGTCTGTTCGAACTCTGGCAGAACAACCTGGGCAAAGCCAAAGGCGAGGCCGCACGCTTGTTCGGCGAACGCGCCAAGCGCAAAGGCAAATGGGCCGAGTGGGTCCGTTCCGAACTCGACGGCATGTCGCCTCCGGAATTCGCCAACATGGTGCGCAGTGAAGTCAATCGGTTGATGGCGGCCAAATAAGGCCGGCTTCACGCAAAAATCGCGACAATTGCCTCACGCACTTTCAACACCACCGGATCGAGCTGCGTGCTGGTACGCCAGCCCAGTTCGATCGGGTAACGCGGCAATGCCAACGGGCAGGGCAGCAACGTCAACGCGCTGAGTGCGGCGATGCTTCGGGCGGCATGTGCCGGGATGGTCGCCACCGCCTGACTGCCCTTGAGCAGATGCGGCAACGCCGCGAAATGCGTGGTCGAAGCGCATACCCGCCGGCTCAGGCCCAACGCGGCCAACCCTTCGTCGGTGATCCCGATAAAACCACCCGATGACACCAGAATATGTTCACGGGTGACGAACTCCTCAAGGTCGATGGTTTGCTGTCCTGCGGCCAGGCTCTTCGGGTCAACCAGACACAGATAATCGCCTTCCCCCAATACCTGACGACTCAGCAACCGTTCGGCAAACCCGCCGGCCGTGACCGCCAGGTCGATGCTGCGCTCCATCAACGCGTGGGCGACGATCTGGCTGTGGGTCTGGCGGAAGATCAGCCGTAACTTCGGCGCGCAACGGGCGATCTCTTCGATCAAGCGGCGGCCGTAGGCAATTTCGAAATCATCCGACATGCCCACCGTGACCGAACGCCCTTCGTAGTGATGGGCGGCCGGATCGACCATCGCCAGGCTTTGTCGGCATTTGTTCAGCGCGTCGCTGACCACCGGTTTCAACTGATTGGCCTTGAGCGTCGGTGCCAGACCTCGGCCGGTGCGCACAAACAACTGATCGCCATACACCTCGCGCAGTCGGCGCAACGCCGCGCTGACCGCCGACTGCGTGACGCCCAGACGCAACGCTGCACGGCTGGCGCTGGACTCCTCATGCAAGGCTTCGAAGACTTTGAGCAGGTTGAGATCGACGGTGGCGATATTCATGGTGTTCATATCATTCAGCAGCGAACGGGGCTTTATTCATGATCCGGTAGCGGCTGAGAATGAGCAACACCTGATATGAACGGAGTGACCGCGATGCCCAAGTCAATCGTTGCTGCACTGCAAATCGGCGCACTGCCCGGCGGCAAGGCCGAGACCCTGGAGCAAATCCTCTCTTACGAAAACGCCATCCTTGAAGCCGGCGCGGCGCTGGTGGTCATGCCCGAAGCGTTGCTCGGTGGTTACCCGAAAGGCGAGGGGTTCGGCACGCAACTGGGTTATCGCCTGCCGGAAGGTCGAGAAGCATTTGCCCGGTATTTCGCCAATGCCATCGACGTCCCGGGCGTAGAAACCGAAGCGCTGGCCGGGTTGTCGGCGCGCACCGGGGCCAATCTGGTGATTGGCGTCATCGAACGCGCCGGCAGTACTTTGTATTGCACCGCGTTGTATTTCGATCCGCAGGCCGGACTGGTCGCCAAACACCGAAAACTGATGCCCACGGGCACCGAACGGCTGATCTGGGGCAAGGGCGATGGCTCGACGTTACCGGTGATCGACAGCCAGGTCGGGCGGATCGGCGCGGTGGTGTGCTGGGAAAACATGATGCCGCTGCTGCGCACCGCCATGTACGCCAAAGGTGTGGAGGTGTGGTGCGCACCCACGGTGGACGAGCGGGAGATGTGGCAGGTGAGCATGCGCCATATCGCCCATGAAGGGCGCTGCTTTGTGGTCAGTGCCTGTCAGGTTCAGGACTCGCCGCAAGCCCTGGGCGTGGAGATCGCCAACTGGCCGGCGGACCGGCCGTTGATTGCCGGCGGCAGCGTAATCGTTGGCCCAATGGGCGACATTCTGGCCGGGCCGCTGCGCGGTGAGCGCGGCCTGCTCACCGCCGAAATCGACACCGACGACCTGATCCGCGCGCGTTACGACTACGACGTCGTCGGCCACTACGCGCGCCCGGATGTGTTTGAGTTGACCGTGGATGAACGCGCCAAACCCGGTGTCCGCTTCCTCTGACACCCCCCTGTAGGAGCCGGCTTGCTGGCGATGGCGGCCTTGAGACTTGCGTTGATTATTAGGCCGCTTTCGCCAGCAAGCCGGCTCCTACAGAACGGCGGGCTAACCTTTGGCCGGGACATCCGGGTTTTCCATGACCTGGAGGATCGAGGCTTCCGGATCGAAATCGTCTTCTTCCAGCTCGATGAATTCCTCAGGCAGGAAGATGTTCAGCACGATAGCGCACAACGCGCCGACGGTAATCGGCGATTCAAAGATGTTATGCAGCGCCTTGGGCAGTTCGCGCAATACCTCCGGCACGGCTGCCACCCCCAGGCCCATGCCGAGGGAAATCGCCACGATCAGCATGTTGCGCCGATGCAGGCCGGCTTCGGCGAGGATCTTGATCCCGGCTACTGCAACGGTGCCGAACATCACCAGTTCAGCGCCGCCGAGCACCGGTTTCGGCATCAGTTGCAGCACCGCGCCGATCATCGGGAACAGCCCCAGCACCACCAACAGACCAGCAATGAAAAACGCCACGTAGCGGCTGGCCACGCCGGTCAGTTGAATCACGCCGTTGTTCTGCGCGAAGGTCACCATCGGCATGCTGTTGAACACCGCCGCCATGGCCGAGTTGAGGCCGTCGGCGAGCAGGCCGGATTTGATCCGGCGAATGTAGATCGGGCCTTTGACCGGCTGCCGGGAAATCATCGAGTTGGCCGTCAGGTCACCGGCAGCCTCCAGCGGCGACACGAGGAAAATCACCGCCACCGGCACGAACGCCACCCAGTCGAAGTTGAAACCGTACTTGAACGGCACCGGCACGCTCATCAGCGGTACGTCGGGCATGCTGCCGAAATCCACGTGGCCCATGAGCCATGCCACGAGATAACCGAGGGTCAGGCCGATCACGATGGCGCCGAGGCGCAGGAACGGCACATCAACACGGTTCAGCACAACGATGGTGCCCAGCACCAACGCAGCCAACGCCAGATGACTGGCGGCGCCGAGATCCGTCGCACCGAAGCCGCCGGCGATATCGGTCATGGCGACTTTGATCAGCGACAACCCCATCAGCGTGATGATCGTCCCGGTTACCACCGGCGTGATCAGCATCCGCAATTTGCCGATGAACTGGCTCAACACCACTTCGATGAACGCGGCGAAAAAGCACACGCCAAAGATTGTCGAAAGGATCTCATCAGTGCCGCCGCCGCGGGCCTTGACCATGAAACCGGCGCTGAGGATCACACTGATGAACGAGAAACTAGTGCCTTGCAGACACAGCAAACCGGAACCGATCGGGCCGAACTTGCGCGCCTGGACGAAGGTGCCCAGCCCCGAGACAAACAACGCCATGCTGATCAGATAGGGGATTTCGCTTTGCAGGCCGAGGGCGCTGCCCATGATCAGGGTCGGGGTGATGATGCCGACGAAGCTGGCGAGGACGTGTTGCAGGGCGGCGAAGACGGTGGCGGTCAGATGCGGGCGGTCGTCGAGGCCGTAGATCAGGTCGTTGTGGCGCGGGGCAGGGGCTTTTTCAGAGGCGGTCATGGTGGTTTGCGTGCCGAAAGGCGGGCCGGGTCAGAAAATGGAGGCGCAGGATGCCAGAAAATTCATCGACTTACACAAAACCCTTGTGGGAGCGAGCCTGCTCGCGATGGCGGTGGATCAGTCAATATAAATGTCGACTGATCCACCGCCATCGCGAGCAGGCTCACTCCTACAGGGGGTTGTTGTGTTCTTCAGGGGAACGCGGCGAGCAGATCTTCTTCAAAGGCTTTCTGCGCATCCCCCGGCACCTGCGCACGGTGGCGGGCGAGGTGGAATGCCACGTCGAAACTCATGTCGCTGCGGCGCACAGCCCTGAGCAATCCTTTGTCTTCCCAACTGCGGGCAAAGTGGCTGGGCAGGTAACCGACATGCTTGCCGGACAGAATGAAGGCGAGGGTGCCTTCGACCTGTTCCGAGCGCGCCGAGCACCGTTTGCCCTGAAAGGGTTCGTCGCTGCGCAAAAAACGGTAAGGGTGATCCACCCGGTCGCACGCCTGCAACGCTTGATCGTCCGGCGCCTCGTCGGTGAACAGCGGATGGCCGGCGGCGCAATACAAGTGCTGGGTTTCCGTGAACAGTTCGCGGTAGTCAAACGCGCTCTGCACCTGTGAAAAATAGCCGATCGCCAGGTCCAGCCGTTGTTGCAGCAGCAAGCGCTCCATCTCGCCGGGCATGGCGCTGATCAGTTCGATGCGCACCGACTCATCGCGTTCACGAAAGCGCCGGATCGCCTCGGCCACCCGTTGCAGCACCGATTGATCCACGGCTTCGGACAGCCCCAGGCGCACCTCGCCGATCAGCCGACCGGCCACGCCATTGGATTGATGACGGAACGCTTCAATGGATTCGAACAGTCCGCGTGTCGCGGTCAACAGTTGTTCGCCTTTGGGGGTGATCCTGAATCCGCCCTTGCCGCGACTGCACAGCCGATAGCCGAGCCGGGTTTCAAGCCTGGCCATTTGCTGGCTGATGCTCGACTGGCTCAGGCCCAGTTCCCCCTGTGCCGCGCTGAAACCGCCGCATTCCACCACGCTGACGAACAGGCGCAGCAATTGCAGATCCACATCGTGAAGCTGGCCGAGCATCAAACATTACTCCGCAATAAAGTCAGGGTAACTGACTTGGTATTTTTCCAATGTATCCGACGACGCATGCTGGGGCCACTTCCTCTGGTCAGGTGTTCGTCATGGCTCCTCTATTCAAGCTGTGTTTACCCGCGCTGTTCCTTGCCGCCTCCGTGTCGGCCCATGCCGAGGAGAAGGTCGTCAATCTTTACAGTTGGGCCGATTACGTGGCCCCGGAAACCTTGCAGCGCTTCGAGCAGGAAACCGGCATTCACGTGCGCTACGACACGTTCGATTCCTCGGAAGTCCTGGAAACCAAGTTGCTCACCGGCGGCAGCGGCTATGACGTGGTGGTGCCGTCGTCCAGCGTGCTGGCGCGGGGGTTGGCAGCCGGTGCGTTGAAGGCTATTCCCCACGAAGGCCTCAAGGGCTACGCCAACCTCGATCCGGATTTGCTGGAAAAACTCGCCGCGGTCGATCCCGGCAACCGCTACGGCGTGCCGTACACCTGGGGCACGCTCGGACTCGGGATGAATGTGGATGCGGTGAAAAAGCGCTTGCCGGATGTGCCGCTCAACAGCCTCGACTTGCTGTTCAAACCCGAATACGCCAGCAAGCTGAAAGATTGCGGCGTGGCGATCATCGATTCGCCGCAGGAAGTGATCGGCCTGGCGCTGCACTACCTCGGTAAAGATCCCTACAGCACCGACAAGTCTGATCTGTCAGCCGCCGAGGCGTTATTGCATCAGTTGCAGCCGAATGTGCTGTATGTCGCCAGTGGCCGGCAAATCAACGACCTGGCCAACGGCAGCGTCTGCCTGGCCTTGACCTACAACGGTGACGCGAGCATGGCCGCCGATCAGGCGCGCAAGGCCAACAAACCGTATGAAGTGGCGTACCGGATTCCCAAGGAAGGCACGCTGGTCTGGCAGGACAACCTGGCCATCCCCAAGGACGCGCCGCACCCCGAAGCCGCCCGCGCCTTTATCGAGTTCATGTTGCGTCCCGAATCCGTGGCGGCGCTGACCAACACGCTGTTCTTTGCCACCGCCAACCAGGCCGCCACACCGCTGGTGGATGAGGCGGTACGCAGCGATCCCGACATTTACCCCCTCGCCGATGTGCGCGAGCGGTTGTACGCCGACCGCAGCATGAGCCTCAAGGACATGCGTCAGCGCACCCGTTTGTGGACCACTTTCCGTAGCCGCCAGTAAATAAACAAGAAGGAGCACCTGATGGACGTCCCAGTGCAAAACGATCAGGCCATGACCCGCGACAGTCTCTACGGGACTGCCGCCGAAAGTACCTACGCCGGTATCACCAGTTTCATGCGTCGCCGGTACAGCCGCGACTTGCGCGGTGTCGACGTGGCCGTCAGCGGCGTGCCGTTCGATACCGCCACCAGCAACCGTCCCGGCGCGCGTTTCGGACCGCGTGGCATTCGTGCGGCGTCCACCGGGATCGCCTGGGAGCGGCATTGGCCATGGACGTTCGACCCGTTCGATCATCTGGCGGTGATCGACTACGGAGATTGCGACTTCGATTACGGCTCGCCGCATTCGGTGCCGGAAAGCATTGAAGCCCACGCCGAGCATATTCTGAATGCCGGTTGCGCGATGCTGACGTTCGGCGGCGATCACTTCATCAGTTACCCGCTGCTCAAGGCGCATGCCCGTAAACATGGGGCGCTGTCGTTGATTCACTTCGACGCGCACAGCGACACCTGGCCGGATGAAGAGGGCAAGCGCGTCGATCACGGCACGATGTTCTGGCACGCGGCCAAGGAAGGTCTGGTGGACCCGTCGCGCTCGGTGCAGATCGGTTTGCGCACCACCAATGACGATCCTCAGGGCTTTCAGGTGCTGGATGCGCGGCAAGTGCATCGGCGTGGGGTGGACGCGATTGTCGAAGCGATTCGCGCACGGGTCGGCGACAACCCGGTTTACCTGACGTTCGACATCGATTGCCTCGACCCAGCGTTTGCACCCGGCACCGGCACACCGGTGTGTGGCGGTTTGAGCACGGTCCAGGCGCTGGAAATCCTCGGCGGCTTGCGCGGGATCAATCTGGTGGGGATGGACGTGGTGGAAGTGGCGCCGGCCTACGACAGTGCGGACATTACCTCACTGGCGGCGGCGACATTGGCGATGGAGATGCTGTGTCTTTATGCGGCGAAGCATAAGGTCGATCGGTAGTACGGATTTGCGGTGTTCGTGATGACGCTTTCGCGGGCAAGTCGGATCGCCGCACCGCTCGCTCCTACATAGCGCATGACCTGTAGGAGCGAGGCTTGCCCGCGAAGCTTTTTCAGGCGACCGGGATTATTGGCAGGTCCAGGGTTTCGCCCCCGCTGAACCGTGCAAAAGAACCGGCAATGGATTCATGCGGCACGCCCTTCGCCACTTCGCTGATGCCATCCAGCCGCGACAACTGATCGGCACTCAACTGCACATCCAACGCGCCCAACGTCGCATCCAGCTGCTCACGCGTACGCGAACCCAGAATCGGAATCAGCGCCGTGGTCGAGCGTTTGGCTTTTTCCCGCAGCCAGGCAATGGCCACGTGCGTCGGGCTTGCGTCCAGCTCCGCCGCGACCGCGAGCAAGGTGTCGAGCAGGGCGGTTTCGCGGGCACTTTTCTCGGCGTGTACCAGCATGCCCAGTTTGGCGGCACGGCTGTTCTCGTCGTTGGTGCGGTATTTGCCGGTCAGGAACCCGCCACCCAGCGGCGACCATAAGGTAGCGGCCAGCTCCAACGCTTCGGCCATCGGCAGTTGTTCACGTTCGGCCGTGCGCTCGGCGAGGCTGTACTCGACCTGAATGGCGGCAATCGGCACAAAACCGCGAACTTCAGCCAGCAGATCGGCGCGGGCGATGCGCCAGGCCGGGAAGTTCGACAGCCCGGCATAATGAATCTTCCCGGCGCGCACCAGATCATCAAAACCACGGAGGATTTCTTCCATGGGCGTGACACCGTCGCTCATGTGCGCCCAGAACAGGTCGATGTGGTCGGTCTTGAGCCGTGTCAGGCTTTCTTCCACGGCGCGGACCATGTTCTTGCGGTTGTTGCCGGTGTAGGAAATGCCTGCGGCCGGTGTAGTCCCCAACGTGTATTTGGTGGCGATGACCAGGCGATCGCGCTCAGCGGCGATGAATTCACTGAGCATGGCTTCCGACTGACCACCCTGATAGCCGTTGGCGGTGTCGATGAAATTACCGCCGGCCTCCAGGTAGCCATCAAAGATGCGCTTGGCTTCATCGCGCTCGGCGCCATGACCCCAACCGGTACCAAAGTTACCGGCACCCAGCGCCAGTTCCGCAACGCGCAAGCCGGTTTTTCGGCCGAACACTTTGTAATGCATGGGATGACTCCTGAAGGAAGACGCTGCGGATTAATATAAATGT
Organism: Pseudomonas sp. BF-B-15; assembly: GCF_019946675.1. Classification (NCBI taxonomy): domain Bacteria; kingdom Pseudomonadati; phylum Pseudomonadota; class Gammaproteobacteria; order Pseudomonadales; family Pseudomonadaceae; genus Pseudomonas; species Pseudomonas sp. BF-B-15. The sequence goes on along the minus strand of NZ_JAGYFZ010000001.1, from coordinate 224,504 downwards.
CGTAAGACATGTATTTAAGATGATGCTAGTCATGTATTCAGTCAAGGTGCTTTTTCATGAGTGGCAAAACGGGCCCGTGGTTACTGCCACTTTCTGACAGGGGGCTCTGCTAATCTGCGACATCCTTTCCTAAAAGAGCCTGCCGATTGTGTCTCGCACCACGCGTTTACTGACTTTGTTGCAAGTGCTGCGCGGCAAAAGTCGTCCGGTCACGGCGGCGACACTCGCCAGCGAGCTTGAGATTTCCGAGCGTACGCTCTATCGCGACATCGCGGAACTCACCGCACTGGGCGCGCCGATCTACGGTGAGGCGGGGATCGGTTACGTGTTGCGCAGCGGTTTGTTCCTGCCGCCGTTGATGCTCAATGCCGATGAAACCGAAGCCATCGTGCTGGGGCTGCGTTACGTGGATCAGCGCGGCGATGAAGTGTTGAGCAAAGCGGCAGCCGATGCGTTGGCCAAGATTGCTGCGGTACTAGCCCCCGAAGCGCTGGACGCTCTGCGCAACCCGACGGTGATGCCGGGCCCGCCCGGTTATGGCTTCGCGCCAAATGCCGTGCCGCTGAATGCGTTTCGCCAGGCGATTCGCGATCAGGCCAAGCTGCACATCGACTATGCGGACGCACAGCAAGTGCCGAGTCAGCGGCTGATCTGGCCGCTGGCGCTGGGGTTTCTCAATGAAGTGCGGATCATCGTCGCCTGGTGTGAGTTGCGCGGCGCCTATCGGACTTTTCGTACCGACCGGATTTCGGCGGCGAGCGAGCAGGGCGAGCGTTATCCGGGGCGGCGCAGCGATCTGTTGCGCACCTGGCGCAAGCAGATGCAACTGGATGAAGCGGGGCGTTTCACTCCTGACAAGAACTGACACAGGCGTGTTCTAGCATGGCGTCAGAATCAACCAACAAGGAGCTGTCACCATGTCCCATCCTGCCTCTGCACTGGCGCCCGCCATCGCCGCTTACATTGCTGCCGCCAATGCCCGCGACACCTCGACGGTCGCCAGTTTTTTCGCTGAGGACGCCAATGTGTTCGATGAAGGTCAACACCGGATTGGCACCCAGGCTATCGCCCAATGGATGCAAGACACCGCCCGGCGTTACCAGCCGAAGGTCGAAGTGCTCGACGTACAACTGCGCACCGGCAAGGTGCTGGTGCACAACCTGATCTCCGGGACGTTTCCCGGCAGCCCGCTGGAATTGCGCTACATGTTTCGCCTGAACGAGCAGGGCAAGATCGCCCGGCTGGACATTTCACTGTAGACGTCGCGTCACGATGGCATACTGCCGCGCATGAATGCCGACTCCCCGTTAAGCGCCTGGCAACACGCCATCGAACAGAAGGGCTTCGTCCAGGACGAAGCCCAGGAACATGCCGTCTGGGCGTTGCAAAAATGCTATGAAGCGTTGCATGAAGGTCAGACGCCGGTCACGGGCGTGTACCTGTGGGGCCCCGTCGGGCGTGGCAAGACCTGGCTGATGGATCAGTTTTACCAAAGCCTGCAGGTCCCGGCCCGTCGCCAGCACTTTCACCATTTTATGGGGTGGGTGCATCAACGCTCGTTTCAGCTGACCGGCACCGCCGATCCACTCAAAGCCCTGGCCCGCGAGCTGAGCGAAGAAGTTCGCGTGTTGTGTTTCGATGAGCTGTTCGTCAACGACATTGGCGACGCAATCATTCTCGGGCGCTTGTTTCAGGTGATGTTCGAGGAGGGCGTGGTGGTGGTCTGCACGTCCAATCAGCCGCCGGACATGCTGTACGCCGATGGCTTCAACCGCGACCGCTTCGTGCCCGCGATCGAGGCGATCAAGCAGCACATGCAGGTGATCGCGGTGGATGGCGGCGAAGATCATCGCCTGCATCCCGGCGCTGGTTTGCAACGCTATTGGGTCGCCGCGCCCGGGCAACCCGGCGCGTTGGAGGATGTGTTCAAGGCGCTGACCGCCGGCCAGTCAGTCTCCAGCGAACCGATCAAGGTCGGTTACCGTTCGCTGAACGTGGTGCAGGCCAGTGAAACCGTGCTCTGGAGCCGTTACGCCGACCTCTGTGAACAACCCTTTGCTGCCATGGATTTCATGGCCCTGTGCGACACCTTCAGGGCTATTCTGTTGAGTGACGTGCCCAACCTCAGCGCGCAAAAACGCGCCGGCCGCATCGCCCGTGGCACCGAAGACGGGGTCGAGCGGGTGGTGGCGGGTGATCGCGAGTTGCCGCAATTGTCGGTGCACGACGACGGTGTGCGGCGCTTCATCGCGTTGGTGGACGAATGCTATGACCGCAAAGTGCCGCTGTACCTCGAAGCCCAGGTGCCGATGGAATCGCTCTACACCGAAGGCTATCTGGAATTCCCGTTCCGCCGCACACTCAGTCGCCTACAGGAAATGCAGCTGCAACGTTTCGCCGACGCTTGAACCCAAGGAGCCGCGAACATGAATCAGCCCTTGTCCCACCATTTGCTGACCATGGCTTATCAGAACGCCTGGGCCAATCATCGACTGGCCAAGGCCTGGAGCCAGTTGAGCGCAGAGGAGCTGGCTGCGCCGCGCGTCAGTTTCTTCCCCAGCCTGCGTGCGACCCTCAACCACATCCTGACCTGCGACTGGTTTTACATGGATGCGCTGGAACGGGAGTTGCGTGGCGATGTTCCGCATCCTGAATGCACGGTGTTCTTCAACAAAGACGAGCCGTTCACCACTGCCGCTGACCTGCAGCGCGAACAGGCCCAGGTTGACCGCCGCTTGATCGCCTACTGCGAGCAAATGCGCGACGCCGACCTGGGCAAAATCGTGACAATCGCCCGAGACACGCCGCAATACGACAGCCGTTTGCGCCTGCTGTCTCATCTGCTCGAGCATCAGATCCATCATCGCGGGCAGGTACACGCCATGCTCAGCGGCACGTCGGTTGCGCCACCACAACTGGACGAGTTTTTCTGCGCCGGGGAGTCGGGCCTGAGGGCGGCGGATTTCGCCGAGCTGGGGTGGACCGAAGCATTGATCTGGGGGTATTGAAAGCGGATTTTCCCTGTGGGAGCGAGCCTGCTCGCGATGGACGTCAACGATAACGCGGGCTTGCTTTTTAAACGCGGCGCTCTCAGGCTCATCGCGAGCAGGCTCGCTCTCACAATCGAGGATGGAAATGGAATCCGCAGAAATTCTAGTGCTTCAGGCCAGTTACACCAATCCGGTGCATGCCGAGGCGATAGGTCAGGTGTTGAATCATTACGCCGAGGACCCGATGGGTATCGGTCATTCTTTGCCGGCCGAGGTGCTGGAGCACCTTCCGAGGGAACTCGCCAAACGTCCCCATGCGTACAGCGTGCTGGCGTTCGTCGGGGGCGAACCGGCAGGGCTGGTCAATTGCTTTGAAGGTTTTTCGACGTTTGCGTGTCGGCCATTGGTCAACGTGCATGACGTAGTGGTGGTGAAACAGTTTCGCGGATTGGGCCTGAGCCAGAAGATGCTGCAAAAGGTCGAGGAAATCGCCCGTCAGCGCGGCTGCTGCAAAATCACGCTGGAGGTGCTGGAAGGCAATGCCGTGGCGCAGTCGTCCTACGCTAAATTCGGCTTCAGCGCTGGCATGTTCGATCCGGAGCACGGCCGGATGCTGTTCTGGACCAAACCCCTTTAACCTACCGCGCACCGCGTTCTGTAGGAGCCAGCTTGCTGGCGATGGCAATTTTGAAGACGCCATCGCCAGCAAGCTGGCTCCTACAGGTCCGAGATTCCACGCCGGTTCAAGGCTTGTAATGCTCGGTCACTTGCGCCGTTTGATCGTCCGGAACCCGGACCTCAGCGGTTTGCTGGCTTTGATTCTCCTGTTGGCTGAGCCGCAGGCTTTCGTAGTAATAGCGCATGCGTTCTGCGCCACCTTCGGCAAATGCGCTGACCGAAACGAACGTCATCAGGCCGGCAACGATCAAGGGTGTACATTTCATGGTTCGCCTCCCAAAACGGATATCGGGTGCTTTTCATCCATGAAGCAATGTCGCGAGAACATTATCTGCCGATTTCGTCGATTGGGAATTAACTGCGCCTAGAGTTTCCAGTCCAGGCTCAGTGTCACCGTACGCGGATCACCCCAATACACACCGTTATAGAAACCGACGTTGTCGTAATACTTCTTGTCGAACAGGTTCTCGACGTTGAGCGAGGCGGACAGGTGCGGGTCGAACTCGTAACGTGACATCAGGTTGACCACGGTGTAGGCGCCTTGCCGGATGTTTGTGCGTTCAGTTATCACATTGCCAGCGGCGTTGCGTCCGACCGGGCGATTGGCGGCGCGGTAAACGTCACTTTGCCAGTTCACTGCACCGCCCACGGTCAGGGCCTGCCAGTCGCCAGGCAAGCGATACGAAGTCGACACCCGAAGCAGGTTCAGCGGCTGACTGGTATTGGTGCGTTTTTCCTCGCCATTGACCGAGTGGGTGTAGGTGTAACCGGCGCTCATGTTCCAGTGCGGCATGACCTCGCCGGAGAGCTCGGCTTCGAACCCCTGTACCTTGTTGCCCTTACCGCTGGAGGTGTAGAACTCCTCGCCGGTAACCGGGTCCGGCGGCACCGAATCGTCGCGTTCGGCGACATTGTCCTGTTTGCTCCAGAACACGGCGGTGGCGAGGTTCAGTCGCTCTTCCAGCAGGCTGCCCTTGAGGCCAAGTTCATAGTTGCTGCCCACCACCGGTTCGAGGTACTTGCGGCTACTGTCGCGGTTGGTTTGTGGCTTGAATATATCGGTGTAGCTGATGTAAGCCGTGTATTCGGGTGTCAGGTCGTACAGCAGTCCGGCGTATGGCGTCCATAGGTCGTTGTGTTGCTGGCGGGTAACTTCAGACTCGCTCAACTGCAGATTGTCGGTGTAACTGTTAGCCGTTTTCGACGCTTTCCAGCTGCCATAGCGGCTGCCGAGGACGGCGTGCAGATCGTCGGTCAACGTCAGGCGAGTGGCCAGGTAACCGGCCTTTTGGCGGGTGTTGTCGCTGGAGCCACGCAAGCTGGTGACGGTGTCGGGGAATTTGGGGATGTCGCCCATGTACTTCCAGTCGGGTACGTTTTCGTAGTCCTTCGCGCGGGCGCCATCGACGGTGTGTGGGCTTTCGTCGCTGCGTTCGGCTTCGCCATACCCGAGCATCATTTCGTGCTCACGCCCGAACAATGAATAGGGTCCGGACACGTTGAAGTCGTAAGCCTTCATTTTTTGCGTGCCGATCATGTGGCTGACGTTGGCGATCATGCCGCTGCGATCCGCCTCGGGGAAGCCGCCACCGCCGTAGTAAATCTTGCCGTCGGTGTCGCTTTCGCGATGGGTGTAAGCCGCCTTGAGGTGCCAGCCCATCCCCAGTTGCTGATCCAGCGTGGCGAACGCGGTCTTGTCTTTCAGCGGCCAGGAACTCCAGGGGGTGGCCATGTTGGTGGAGCGGCCGAGGCTGGCTTTGCTGCCGTCTGCGTTCCAGTAGGGCACGGTCCCCCAGGAGGTGCCCTGCACCTGTTTGTCCTGATAGTCATAACCCACGGCGAGCAGCGTATCGTCGGTCAGGTCGGCTTCGAGAATCCCGTAGCCGACTTCCCTTTGCAGCTGATACTTGTCGCGTACCGAATGACTGTCGCGGTAGGCCAGCACGCTGCGCCCGCGCAAGCGTCCGTCGAACGCCAGCGGCCCGCCGACATCGACGTAACTGTAGTAATCGTCATAACTGCCGCCGCTGACACCGGTTTTGGCTTCCCACTGCGACGTCGGACGCTTGCGCACCATGTTGATGGTGGCCGAAGGGTCGCCTGCGCCCGTGGTCAGGCCGGTTGCACCGCGCACGACTTCGATACGGTCATAGATGATGGTGTCGGAATCGGACTTCATGTAGTTGAAGGTGTTGAGCATCCCGTCGATCTGGAAATTGTTGATCGTGTAGCCGCGGGAGGAATAGACGACCCGGTCCGAGTCGTTGTGCTGAACCACCACGCCCGTGGTCTGGCGCATGGCGTCGGAGAGCGTGTCGAGTTTGAAGTCGTCCATTTGCTGGCGCGTGATCACGGACACCGATTGTGGCGTCTCCTTGATCGACAGGTTCAGGCGGGTGGCGGTGCTCATGGCGCCGGTGGTGTACGACCCGGTGTTTTCGGTGGTGCTGCCCAAGCCTTGGGCCGTGATGCTGGTGGCACCGAGTACCAGGGCGGAGGGTTGTTTGTCCGGGTCGGTTTCAGCCAGCAGGTCCGGGCTTAGTACGGCACTGCAAAACCCAAGGGTAAAGGTTATGGAACGGGTGATAGGCGCGAACATCGCGGCCGACTCCTTGTCGTCAATGAAAAAATTCCGTTTGTTCAAAGACGAAGGAGGGCGGGGGTATTTAGTTATAAACGAGAATTATTATTATCTTTCGAGTGAGTTGTAGGAGCGAAGCTTGCTCGCGAAGACGTTGCCCCAGCCAGCATAGATGTTGAATCTGCCGACCTCTTCGCGAGCAAGCTTCGCTCCTACAGGGTTACTGCTGAGCGACTGCCGGGGTCGGCTTCACCTTGGGTTTGATCAGGCTGAAGTCGATCAGCGCTTTCTGCTCGCGCTCATAAGGATTGCCGATCAGCAGTGGGCGCGGCTTGAAACTGTCGCTGACCACGCTCTTGCTGCGATCCAGTTCATCGAAGCTCAGGCCCGCCAGATCGGCCCAGGTATGGATCAGGTGCGAGCTGCTGTACGGCCGCCCCAGATCACCGGCAAAGCTCCAGTCATGGTTTTCGCGCCATTTCGGCGAGGCCCAGGCCATGAATGGAATGGTGTACATCGGCGCCGTCGGCTTGGCCTCGTTGCGACCCAGGGTGTTGTGACCGGCAGAGTCGAAAACGTCTTCGCCGTGGTCGGAGAGGTACAGCAGGAAGCCGTTAGGATCGGTCTTGGCGTAATCCTTGATCAGGCTCGAAACCACGAAATCGTTGTACAGCACCGCGTTGTCATAGCTGTTGTAGGTCGGCAACTGATCGTCACGCACGCCAGCCGGAACGCCGTTGCGGTCCTTGAACTTGTCGAAGGTCGATGGGTAGCGGTACTGATAGCTCATGTGTGTGCCGAGCAAATGCACAACGATCAACTTGCGTGGCGCCGCGTCGGCCAGGGCCTTGTTGAACGGCTCGATCACGTCGCCGTCGTACTGGGCGGCGTTCTGGTTGCGGTTGTTGTTCAGGTACACCTGCTCGTCGGCCTGCTCGGAGAAGGTCGTGAGCATGGTGTTGCGTTTGGTCATGGTTTGCTGGTTGGTGATCCAGAAAGTCTTGTAGCCCGCCTGTTTCATCATGCTGACCAGCGACGGCGTCGACAGGAACAGGTCCGGGTTTTCTTCGTCGGCGAACGTCAGGACCTGCTGCAATGCCTCGATGGTGTAAGGGCGCGGGGTGATGACGTTATTGAAGACCGCCAGTTGGTCCTTGAGCTTGTCCAGTTCCGGCGTGGTTTCACGCGGGTAGCCGTAGAGACTCATGCGCTGACGGTTGGTGGATTCGCCGATCACCAACACCAGGGTGGCGGGCTGATTGGCCATCGAGTCCTTGAAATTGTGCAGCGGTGGAATCTTGCTCGCGCTGTCGAGCATGCCCTGCATGTCGGCCAGGGTGTCGAGGTAGCGGTGATAGGCCACGGCCATCTGCCACGGCACTGCCGGTTCGATGCGGGTTTCGAACTTCTCGAAACCACTGGCGAAACTGCCGGTGTGAACGGTCTGCTTGGCCAGCGGATAACCCACCACGGCCACCAGAATGGCGGTCGCGGCGACCAAGGCGCGACCACGGGGCATGTACACCGGGCGCAAGCGGGTCCACAGGAAATAGGCAAACAGCGTGTGGGCGACAAATGCCGCCACCATCCACCAGGCAAAATACTGGGTCATGTACTCGCCGGCTTCAGAGATGTTCGACTCGAACATGATGAAGATGACGCTCTGGGAAAATTCCTGCTGATAGATGAAGAAGTAACCGAGACTGGCCATGGAACAGGCCCACAGCACCACGCCGATCAGCGCCGCCAATACACGCGTCTTGCGGGGAAACAGCAGCATCGGCGCCAGCCAGATGGCGCTCATGGTGAAGGCCTGGCGGAAACCGCTGAACCCGGAGGTGCCCGTCAATTGGATCAGCAGTTGGGTAATGCCGGAGAAATACCAGAAGAACAGAAACAGCCAGAGAAACCCTGCCCAATCAAACTTGTCCGCAGTCGAATTGCTGCGTTCATACAAAGCCATTGCGTGCTCCAGCCAGAAATCACTTCCACCGCCGGGACGGGAAGGTCGCCGACGAACAGGCGCCGCGCAGATACCGGGCGGCCATAAAGGACCGGAGTATCAACAAGGGCGTGTGAAAGTTTTGTGAGCTGCTGGGCGCGGGTAAATCGTGATGGCGTATCGGAAACAGCGATTGGCTGCTTCCGATTCAGGCGAGGGGATCAGGCGTGGGGAGCGCGCAAAGTGACAGGCATCGGCTGAGCCTGGATACCTTGCGTCAGCAGGCGCAATTGCTCGACTTCCTGTTTGAGCTGGTCGCGTTCGTCTTTCAACTGGCGCAATTCATCACGACGGATCGTGACGTAAAGGGTTTGTGCTGGCCGTGCTGCTTGTACTGTGCCCATTGCTCACCTCGCAAATGGCTTGCCTCAACTGTAAATCCGCCCCGACATCGGTGCTGATTTACTATCGGCGCTGATTTTGATTTCTTTTGTCCCGGAAGGGAACTTTTTTATTTTTCGTGGTCGTTGTGTCTTCGGCACGATTCCCGACGTTATCAATCAGGATCGGGCACAATGCCCGGAAACTTCATGCCAGCGCTCTGGACTAACCCTCATTAGTCGCGTTGGGCTATAACCTTTGACACACATTTATTTGTAGTAGGGAGCATCAGCACATGCAACTCGGGATTATTGGACTGGGCCGCATGGGCGGCAATATTGCGCGGCGCCTGATGCTCAACGGGCACACCACCGTTGTTTACGACCGCAATACCGCCTTCGTCGACACCCTGGCCGCCGAAGGCGCCAAGGGCGTCATCGACCTGCCGGCCCTGGTCGCCGGCCTGGCCAAACCACGAGCGGTCTGGATCATGCTGCCGGCAGGCGCACCGACCGAAGACACCATCGACACCCTGAGCACCTTGCTTGAAGCCGGCGACACCATCATCGACGGCGGCAACACCTTCTATAAGGACGACATTCGCCGGGCAAAAACCCTCTCGGAAAAAGGCCTGCACTACATCGACGTCGGCACCTCCGGCGGCGTCTGGGGCCTGGAGCGCGGTTACTGCATGATGATCGGTGGCGAAGCCGAAGTGGTTAAACGCCTTGATCCACTGTTCGACAGCCTGGCGCCTGGCATGGGTGACATCCCGCGCACCAAGGACCGCAAGTCGGACGACGATCGCGCCGAACGCGGTTACATCCACGCCGGCCCCGCGGGTTCCGGCCATTTCGTGAAGATGATCCACAACGGCATCGAATACGGAATGATGCAGGCCTTCGCCGAAGGCTTCGACATCCTCAAGACCAAGGCCAGCACCAACCTGCCGGAAGACCAGCGCTTCAACCTGAACGTCGGCGATATCGCCGAAGTCTGGCGTCGTGGCAGCGTGGTCTCGTCGTGGCTGCTCGACCTGACCGCCGATGCCCTGGCTGCCGATCCGCAGCTCGATAATTTCTCCGGTTCCGTAGCGGACAGCGGGGAAGGTCAATGGACCATTGAAGCGGCCATGGAACAAGCGGTACCGGTGCCCGTGCTGTCGAACTCGCTGTTCGCCCGCTATCGCTCGCGCGGCCAAGGCACCTTTGGCGACAAGATCCTCTCGGCCCAGCGCTTCGGCTTCGGCGGCCACGTGGAGACTGCGAAGAAATGACCCGTTTGATCCGCAATAAATCCAAGGCAGAACCCGCACCACCGACCACGCTGTTCCTGTTCGGTGCCCACGGTGACCTGGTCAAGCGCTTGCTGATGCCGGCGCTGTACAACCTGAGTCGCGACGGTCTGCTTGGCGATGGACTGCGGATCATCGGCGTCGACCACAACGCCATCACCGACGAAGCGTTTGCCCAGAAGCTCGAAGACTTCATTCGGGCCGAAGTGGCAAGCAAGGTCGGCAAGGGCGATCAAGCCCTTGACCCGGCGTTGTGGGCCAAACTGGCCAAAGGCATCAGCTACGTCCAGGGCGACTTCCTGGACGACAGCACGTATCAGGCGCTGGCGGCGAAAATCGCCGCCAGCGGCACCGGCAACGCGGTGTTCTACCTGGCCACCGCGCCACGTTTCTTCAGCGAAGTGGTGCGTCGTCTCGGCGCTGCCGGTTTGCTGCAAGAGACGCCGCAAGCGTTCAGAAGGGTGGTCATCGAAAAGCCGTTCGGCTCTGACCTGCATACCGCCGAAGCCTTGAACGCGTGCTTGCTCAAGGTCATGACGGAAAACCAGATCTACCGGATCGATCACTATCTGGGCAAGGAAACCGTGCAGAACATTCTGATCAGCCGGTTCTCCAACAGCCTGTTCGAAGCGTTCTGGAACAACCATTACATCGACCACGTACAGATCACCGCCGCGGAAACCGTCGGCGTGGAAACCCGTGGCAGTTTTTATGAACACACCGGCGCCCTGCGGGACATGGTGCCCAATCACCTGTTCCAGCTATTGGCGATGGTGGCCATGGAACCGCCGGCTGCCTTTGGCGCCGATGCGGTTCGCGGCGAGAAGGCCAAAGTGGTGGGGGCGATCCGTCCCTGGTCCACCGAAGAGGCACGGGCCAATTCGGTGCGCGGCCAATACGCCGCCGGCGAAATCGACGGCAAGCCGTTGGCGGGTTATCGCCAGGAAAACAACGTAGCGCCTGACAGCACGACCGAAACCTATGTCGCGCTCAAAGTCATGATCGACAACTGGCGTTGGGTCGGCGTGCCGTTCTACCTGCGCACTGGCAAGCGCATGAGCGTGCGCGACACCGAGATTGTCATCTGCTTCAAACCGGCGCCTTACGCGCAGTTCCGCGATACCGAGGTCGATGAGCTGCAACCGACCTATCTGCGGATTCAGATTCAACCCAACGAAGGCATGTGGTTCGACCTGTTGGCCAAACGCCCCGGTCCGGCGTTGAAAATGGCCAATATCGAACTGGGTTTTGCCTACAAGGATTTCTTCGAAATGCAGCCGTCCACCGGCTACGAAACCCTGATCTACGATTGCCTGACCGGCGATCAGACGCTGTTCCAGCGCGCCGACAACATCGAGAACGGCTGGCGTGCCGTGCAACCGTTTCTCGATGCCTGGCAGCAGGATGCGAGCGTGCAGACTTACGCGGCGGGCGAAGACGGGCCGGCGGCGGCAGAAGACCTGCTGACCCGCGACGGTCGCGTTTGGCATAGCCTCGGATGAGTGACGAAACGCAACAACCCATCCGCTTTTTGCTCAGTGACATGGACGGCACATTGTTGCTGCCCGATCACAGCCTCAGTCAGCGCACCATCGAAGCGGTCCGTTCGTTGCGTGAGTCGGGCGTGCTGTTCAGCCTGGCCACCGGCCGGCCGCCGAAAGCCATGCTGCAGCAGATCGAAGCCTTGGGCGTCGATCTGCCGACGGCGGCGTTCAATGGCGGCACCATCGTAAACCCCGACGGCAGTTTGCTGGTCGCGCATTATTTGCCGGCAACGGCCGCGCTGACCACGTTGACACAGTTTGCCGATCTGCCGGACATCGAGGTGTGGGTGTTCAGCGGCGGCGACTGGCTGGTGAAAGACTCGAATGGCCCCATGGTGCCGCGGGAACAGCACGGCCTGGGGTATCCGCCGGTGGTGGTGGAGAGTTTCGAGCCCTATCTGGAATACATCGACAAGATCGTCGCGGCGAGCAACAACACGCAGTTGTTGATTGAGCTTGAGGCGCAGTTGCTGCCCAGGGTCGAGGGCCAGGCGCAGGTGTCACGCTCGCAGCCGGTGTACCTCGACGTGACCGCGATGCAGGCAAACAAGGGGGACGCGCTGGCGACACTGGCGGAGTTCCTCGGTGTACCGCTCGGGCAGACCGCCGCCATGGGCGATGGCGGCAATGACCCGGCGATGTTTCATCGCGCCGGATTGTCGATTGCCATGGGTCAGGCGGAGGAGGCGGTGAAGCGTCAGGCCGACGTAGTGACCGGGGCCAATACCGAAGACGGCGCAGCGCAGGCGATCGAGCAGTACATCCTCAACGCAGGTTAACCGCGTTATCGTTCTTCGCGGGCAAGCCTCGCTCCTACAAGTTAGCGGTGAATCTGTAGGAGCGAGGCTTGCCCGCGAAGGCGTCAAACCTGCCGACTCAAAGCCAGAAACTCACGGCATACCACCCCAGCACACCCATCACCACCGTATACGGCAACGCCATCCACACCATCCGCCCATACGACAGGCGAATCAGCGGGGCAATCGCCGACGTCAGCAGAAACAGAAACGCTGCCTGGCCATTCGGCGTCGCCACGCTCGGCAGGTTGGTGCCGGTGTTGATCGCAATCGCCAGTGTCTCGAAATGCTCACGGCTCATGTGTCCGGAGATGAACGCCTGTTTCACTTCGGTGATGTAAATGGTCGCGACGAACACATTGTCGCTGATCGCCGAGAGCAAACCGTTGGCAATAAACAGCATGCCCGGTTGCTGATTCGCCGGCAGCGCCAGCACCCACTGGATCAGCGGCGTGAACAACTGCTGGTCGTGAATCACCGCCACTACCGCGAAAAACACCACCAACAGCGCCGTGAACGGCATGGCGTCCTTGAAGGCGTTGCCGAGGCGGTGCTCGTCAGTGATGCCCGTGAATGCGGTAATCAGCACGATCACCATCAAGCCGATCAAACCGACTTCGGCAATATGGAACGCCAGGGCGGCAATCAGTATCAGTGCCGCCAGCCCCTGAACGATCAGCGCAGCGCGTTGGTGTGAGGTGCGTTGGGCGTTGTCTTCGGCGGCGTAATTGGCCAGCACCGCGCGCACGTTGTCTGGCAGGAGCGTGCCGTAACCGAACCAGCGCAGTTTCTCCAGCAGCACGCAGGTCACCAGGCCCGCCACCAGCACCGGCATGGAAACCGGGGCGACTTTCAGGAAGAACTCAGAGAAGTGCCAACCCATTTCGTGGCCGATCAGCAGGTTCTGCGGCTCGCCGACCAGCGTGCAAACGCCACCCAGTGCAGTGCCCACGGCGCCGTGCATCAGCAAGCTGCGCAGGAAGGCGCGGAACTGTTCGAGGTCCCCGTGGTGCAGCGTTGGCAGGTGCTGGTCATCGTTGAATTCGCTGTCCTGGCGCGGATCGTTACCCGAAGCGACACGGTGATACACCGAGTAAAACCCCACGGCGGCACTGATGATCACGGCGGTCACGGTCAAGGCATCGAGAAAAGCCGAGAGGAACGCCGAAAGAAAGCAGAACATCAACGCCAGCATGGCTTTGGAGCGAACGCCGAGCAGCAGGCGCGAAAACAGAAACAGCAGCAGGTCTTTCATGAAGTAGATGCCGGCCACCATGAACATCAGCAGCAGAATCACCGGGAAGTTGTGCAGCAGTTCGTCATACAGCGCCTGAGGCGTGGTCATCTTCAGCAACAGCGCTTCGACCAGCAGCAAGCCGCCCGGCATCAGCGGATAGCACTTGAGCGCCATGGCCAGGGTGAAGATGAATTCCAGCACCAGCAGCCAACCGGCCGCTACCGGACCCACGGTCCACAGCACCAGGGCATTGAGAATCAGGAAACCGACAATACTGGCCTTGTACCAGCGAGGTGAGTGCCCGAGAAAATTATGCGCGAACGCCTGGGCCATTGAGCCGGACATCGGCTGCTCCTTGTATTAAGAAGCGCGCAACTTGCCGCAAGCGGTACGGAAGATCAAGCGCAGGAAAGCTCGGCAGGCCTATCCCAGATAGCGAGCGACGATTGCCCGGTAGTTGCCATCCAGCGAATAGCCGCCTACGACAATGTTGCCGTCGTCCTGCACGGCCAGCGACGTTGCGGTATCCAGGCTGCGACCCAGGCGGGTACGGACCCAGCCGATGCCTTTGCCAAACAGCTCGTCGAGTTGTCCGTCAGGACGATGCCGGGCCAGGATGAAGTCGGCTTCGACACCACCGATGGTCGCGCCAACGGTCAGCACGCGCCCATCTGCAAGGGCGTGGGCGGCGGTCCACTGGCAGCCACTGTGGCCGATCCCCAGCAAATGCGGCTGGCCGCCGTTGCAATGGATGTCCGGGCGACCGTTGCTGTGTACTTTCAAGGCCATGCAATGCATCGGGTCGCGGCTGCTGCCAAAACAGTGCAGGTCGCCGTTGGCCTGCTGGACGACCTGGCTGACCTGGGCGTGACGCCCTTGCGCCAAGAAACTCATGAAGCCATCCACGGCGAAACGGTCGTCCAGGCTGCCGTCGCTTAGATAGCGCGCAAGCAGGCCTTCTTCAGGGAAGTTGATCGAGCCGCCCACCAGAATCCGGCCGTCGCGTTGCACCAGCAGGCTGCTGAGCCAGGTGTTCATCAGCAGGTGCCTGACCAGGACGAAGCCACGACCGTTGAAGGTGTCGTCCAGCGAACCGTCGGGGTTTAGTCGCACCAGCAGGCCGACGTGATCGGCCAGTTCAAAATGATGATTGGCCAGCAGGACCATCCGGCCGTCTTCCTGCACGCACACATCACAGGCTTCGGCGCCCGGTACGCCGGGGGGAAGCCAGGCATCCCGCACGCCCCGGGAAAGATTGCCCGGCAGGCGTACGACAAGGCGTCCGTTGTCGCCAAAGTCGGGGACCGGTTTGCCTTGCTGATCGAACAAGGCGAGGGCAGGCAGTGTCTGGTGCTCATTTTCATAGTGCAGGCCGGCCAACAGAATGCACCCGTCGGGCCGGATCAGCACTTTGCCACCCATGGACTCGAAGCCGGGTTCGAACTGGCTGATGACACTGCCTTGTTTGCCGAACGCCAGATCCGCCGAGCCATCCGCAAGCAGGCGGGCCAGACCGAAGCGGCTGCCGCTCGGGGTTCCGACCTTGGCCGCGACGAGCAGCCGGCCTTGTGAATCAATCGCGACGCCGGTGGCCATGCTCGATGTGCTGCCGGCGAAATACACCTGGGTTTTGCCGGCGCTGGCAAAGGTTTTGTCGAGCTCCCCGGCGGCGCTCAGCGTCGCAGGCAGGACCACAGCGGTCTGGGTTGACATGCACGCATCTCCTTGCGAGTCGTCTTGATCCAGGAGTTGGGGGGGCGACTTATAGTAGAAACATTCAATCCCTGAATGATTGGTTGCACAACTGTAATAACTAACAGACGGAGGGTCGTTTTGTGCCAGAACAGTGTCTTTTCGACCCACTGACAAGCCTGCCAAGTATTTGGCCGCGTACAGGTACAAATAAATGTTGCGCGTGTTGTCTGCTGGCAAGGCCGGCAAACTAACGATCATGGAGGAGGGTGCGGATTACCGATAAGTAATCCGCAAAAAGATTAGTGCGGCATCGACCACGATTGCAGCGTGTAACCTTCCTGGCTCAGCTCTTTACGGGCTTCTTCCAGAACATGTTCCAATTGTGCCGGGTCGGTATAGGCACTGCTTGGGATCTGCTTGCGAATGCAGGTGTTGGTGCGGTCGATGACGGTCAGGCTGAGTTCGCCGTTGCCGTCTTGTGGGGCCCAGGCCACGCATTGAAATGGCTTGAACGCGCGGTCGGCAATCAAAAGAGCTTCGTTGATACGGAGCGGGGCGGTCATGGGGTCTTCTCTCTGTATGCCCAATCAAGTGATGTGCCGTCGGTTGGGCTTACCGTTCGGCTGGTTACTTGTACTGATGCCCGCAACCGGTGGGTGGGTCACATACAATTAAAAGAATTTTCAACTTTCTTTCATCGGTTCAAGGTTTCGACGGCTTTTGAAAGCTGGGCGAAAGGTTCGAGTCGTTAGGTAACTAATAAAGTTGCTTCTTATAACTGCTTGCGCGCACTTCCTATAGTCAATCGATACAAGACAGTGTCAAATTCTTGCTAGTGTTACAGCCAGATCCGCCAAATGATTGTTTTTAATAAAATTTCATAAAATTTGGCGTCAAGGAACAGTCATGATCGAAGCGCCTGCGTTACGACGTCTGTTAGTAGTGGACCCTTGCGACGACTGTCATCGCCTGCTGCCAGGTCTGCGCTCTGTAGGTTGGGACGTTGATAGCTGTACGCTGGAAAATGCCGCTGACCGAACCTGCGACGTCGGCCTGTTGCGGCTCCAGCCTTTTCATCTGGAGCACCCCGATGCGGTCAAGGAACTGATCAGCCGCAGCGGCACCGAATGGATCGCTGTGCTCAACCAGGAAGTCCTGCGGCTGCAAAACGTCGGGGACTTCGTCTGCGAATGGTTTTTCGATTTCCACACCTTGCCGTTCGATGTCTCCCGGGTTCAGGTGACGCTGGGGCGGGCGTTCGGTATGGCGCGCTTGCGTGGTCAAGGCACGGTTCACATCGATCAGCCCGAACACGAGCTGCTCGGTGACAGCAAACCGATTCGCGAACTGCGCAAACTGCTGAGCAAACTGGCGCCAACCGAATCTCCGGTGTTGATTCGCGGCGAGAGCGGGACCGGTAAAGAACTGGTCGCCCGCACCCTCCATCGGCAATCCCAGCGCCACAGCAAACCCTTTGTCGCGATCAATTGCGGCGCAATTCCCGAACACCTGATCCAGTCCGAATTGTTCGGCCACGAGAAAGGTGCCTTTACCGGCGCCCATCAGCGCAAGGTCGGGCGGATCGAAGCGGCCAATGGCGGCACTCTGTTTCTCGACGAGATCGGTGACTTGCCGCTGGAGCTACAAGCCAACCTGCTGCGTTTTCTCCAGGAAAAACACATCGAACGCGTGGGCGGGAGCCAGCCGATTCCGGTCGATGTGCGGGTGTTGGCGGCGACCCACGTCGACCTTGAAGCGGCCATCGAGAAGAAACGCTTCCGCGAGGATTTGTATTACCGCCTCAACGTGCTGCAAGTGGTCACTGCACCGCTGCGTGAGCGGCATGGCGACCTGTCGATGCTGGCCAACCATTTCTCCCATTTCTACAGTCATGAAACCGGCCGCCGTCCGCGCAGTTTCAGCGAGGACGCACTGATCGCCATGGGCAAGCACGACTGGCCGGGCAACGTGCGGGAGCTGGCCAACCGTGTACGTCGCGGGCTGGTTCTGGCGGAAGGGCGGCAGATCGAGGCGCGAGACCTCGGGCTGATCAGTCAACATACAATCGCCGCGCCGATGGGCACCCTCGAAGACTACAAGACCCGCGCCGAACGGCAGGCGTTGTGCGATGTATTGAACCGCCACAGCGACAACCTGAGTGTCGCCGCCCGAGTGCTGGGCGTGTCGCGGCCAACCTTCTACCGACTGCTGCACAAGCACCAGATCCGTTAGGGCGGGGCGAAACGAAAAGGCCCGCTGCGATGAACCTCGCAGCGGGCCTTTTTCATTCAGGTGTAGCGGTTAGAAGTAGTACGGGAATTTCAGGCTGAAGGAAAAGTCTGGCGCGTCGTCGGTCAGGCCGATGGCCAGGTTGGGGACGATCGTCAGGTTGTCGGTGGCTGCCATGGTCATGCCGATGTTGAAGTTGGCCGCGTTGTAATCGCTGTTGGAAATTGATTGCCAATCGCCGCCGTCGGGCTTGATCTTGCTCTTGCGGGCGAACTGGTCGGTGAACGAGAACGACATACTCATCTTCTCGTTCAAGGCGAATGCAATGCCGGCGCCGACTTGCCAGGAATCGCCCAGTTTCACGTCCCCTTTCACCTTGGAGCCGACCTGAGGGCTGATGTCGCTGAAAGAGTCCTCCATGTTGTAGGTGTAGGCCAGGGTGCCGAACAGCACGGCCGGGTCGAAGGTCTTGACCAGCGAGATACCCGGGGTGATCGACCAGACACCATTGCCGGTAGGCAAGTCCTCGGGGACCGCGAGGTTGTCGTTGTTCGGGTCTTCGACCAGTTTGATGCCGTAAGGGTCCTTGCCGGTCGGTGCCTTGACGCGCAGTGTAAAGACCGCGTCTGGCAGACTGACCGACTCATCCAGAAACTTGTAAGCAACGCCAACGTTCACATCGCCGATGGTCGGGTCGCGGGTGACGGTTGCGTCCGACGTCACGGGGCCAGCGCCACCGGCGCCACCGGAGGAATACGTCGATTCGCGATACACCACGGGGACGTTAATGTCGAACTGCCAGCGTTGCGCCACGTTGTAGCGGGCGGTCAGGTCCAGTGTCCAGTTGTCGGCCTTGATGCGGTCGAGGTTGATGTTGCCGAGGAAAATCGAGTCCAGTGCCAGAAAACCATTGAGCGTCAGCGCGCGTGTATCGAAGTGCGTGTAGGTGAGGCCGGTTTCGACACTGAACTTGCCGCCGCCGAAGAACCCGCTGGCTTCGTCATACAGGTTGGACACGCTTTGCGCAGGCTCGGCATCTTCTTTGAGCGATTGGCCGTATGAACTGCCCGTGGTGCCCGGCGCACCGGCGGCCACCGTCTGGCCACCCCTGGTCGGCTCGGCAGGGGATTTGGTCAGGCGTTTGGGGGCCGGTGTCGCAGGTGCTTCTTCTACTTGGCGAACGCGCTGTTCAAGTACCATCAGCGCGTTCTGTTGTGCTTCGTAACGCTGTTTCAACTCCATGAGTTCTTGTTTTAATGCTTCGACCTGGGGGTCCGGTGCTGCGTACAGCAATGTGGCCGGGGCCAGGCTACTCAAACAAACGATAGCTCTGAGCGTTATAGATCGGTGCATGGGTTAGCCGTCCCTTCTGACTGCATCTAATGAGACTGAGCGTAGATCAGAATCCTAGAGTGCGAACTCCTTTGAGTTGGTCCAGGTTGCCGTTCATTGAGCCGGTTGATGGCAGGTTGTCGCGCAGTACAACGTTGATCGACATCATGTTTCTGACCTGGTTACCACCGCCAAGCAGGGTCGCGTTTTGCATCAGCCCGCCTTGGGCAAGGCGCTGCACGGTGTTGCCCTGGTTGTTGTTGGCGATGATGTTGAGCTGCACGCCCGTGCCGGTGGCGGAAATACTCATCGCGCCGGCACCGTTGGTGTGGTTCAGGGTTGAGCCCGAGGCCAACGCTTGCCCCTGGTTGTCCATCTGTGGTGCCTGGCTACCTCTGCTGACGTTGAGATCAACGTTGTTGTAAGCGCTGTTGTTGTCGCCGGCAGCGCGCACAACCTGAGTGACGCCCTGGGTAGTGCTCAAACCGTTACCGCCGCTGACGGTCCCGGTGCCCTGAGAAACCGCCGAGCCATCGCCATTCCGATCGATCATCGACACATAGAACTGTGGCTTGATGGTCGTTTGTTGAATTTGCATCGAGGAGGTTGCCCCGATCACCTGACCGTTGGCATTTTGCCAGGTGCTGGTCATGACAATCCCGAAACTGATGACGCGCCCCGGCATGACATAGCGGCCTCGCAGGTTCGCCAGTTCCTGATCGCTCAGTTCAATAGGTTTGAACGTCTGTGCCTGGGTTGGCAGGCTGGCGGCCAGGCAAGCCACGGCCAGCCAGATTGGAGTCTTCATTAGATGCTCCCGGAGCGTCATGCTCCCTTGTTATTAGAAGAAGTCGCTTCGGATAAATCCGAAGTCCAACAACTCTGCGTCTTGCACCGGGCTGAAGGTGTCGAGGCGGTTCTTGGCGGTCAGTGGCACGGGAGGGTCGAGCAGCGCGTTGGTTTTGTCGTAGCCCTGGCCAATGACAGCAAAGATGATGCCGTTCCAGCCTTTGACAAAGTCGTCGACTTGGTAGCGTTTATGACCGAGTACCGGATCTCCGATGTATACCCAGCCCTTGTGGACTTTTTGCAGGACCACAAAATGTTTGTAGCCACGGATATCCATGAGGACCACGACCGGAATTCTGATGTCGTTCAGCGTTTCCGGCGCCACCCGGTAGCCACGGGCCCGCATGCCGATACTTTCCACGTAACGCTTCATGTCGAGCATGGAGAAGCCCTGAACGCGGACAAGGTCTTGATCGGCGTATGCCAGCATGCCTTCGATGATCTGTTCTTCGTTCACGTCCAGCCAATAGGCCTGGCGCAATATGGTCGCCAGCGCAGCTGCGCCGCAACTGAAGTCGGTTTTCTGTTGCACCAGGTCGGCAAATTTACGCTCGCGTATGCTCTGGATCGGCTTGTACACCACCGCGCCGCCCGGCAGGACGGAAAGCGGCATTTGTGCAGCCTCGATCACACTGGACACACAAAGCAAAAGTACCAAGGCGATAATGCGCATGGTGGGACGCCCTCTGGTTGTGTTGAAAAAGGCCCCCGTGAGGGGGCCTCCAGAGACAGCCATCAGAACGATTGGTTGGAAATGGCCAACGAGTTGCTTTGTTGGTTACCCACACCGGCAGCCACGTTGACGCCGAGGTTGCCACTGCCGCCATTCACCGAACCGCTAAGGGTTGCAGTGTTGGTGACAGGGTTAGCCCAGCCATTTGGGGTCAGGATTTGATAGGAAACAGTGTTGCTCAATTCCCATGCATTGCTTTCGCTGTAGCCCTTCTCTTCGTGTTTGGTAGAAGCGGACGATTTCTCGCCTGATTTCTCGAACGAAGAGTCAAACGATTTTGAGAACGAAGAATCGAACTTCTTCTCGAACGAAGAGTCGGTCGATTTTGAGTGCTCTGTATCGATAGATGCTTTAAGCGATGCGTCAACCGATAGGTCGACAGACTTGCTGCGAGTGCGATCGCCATAGCCGTTATTATGAGTAACGGTTTTGGTAACATTCGCATCTGCGGTCAACATAGCTTCCACAGCAGCATGGCTGGTGGAGCTCTTGTCGGTGCTTTTTGATCCGATTGCTTCAAAGTGCTTGGTGCCACTGACGTCAAAACTGCTAGCACCTTTCTTGGTCCAGTTGCTGGACGCGCTCTTATCAATGTTCAGCTCGGAGTTATGACTGAAAGAGGAATTACCGCTTTTGGTTGTGGTTAGCGTCACCGTCGTCAGGGCGAAGTTCCGATCGGCGTTGTTATTCACTACCAGACCAGGACCATTCTGATCGGCGGAGGCGGTGGCTGTTGCGTTACCCAGCGGCGAATTGGAGTTGGCAATCGCCATGGTGTTTTTCTGTTGGTTCAGGTCGCCACCGGCAATGTTGATCCCCATATTGCCGTTGCCACCATTGCCCGATCCGCTCATCACGGCAGAGGCTGTGGTGTTGTAGTTGTCGACCTTGTTGTGGTTGCTGTACTGCTTGACGCTGGCAGTGGCAGTGGCAACCCCGAACACGAAGGAGTTATCCAGAGCGGAAGTGGCGCCAGCGTTCGCGATGGCGGCAGCGTTGTCTTGTTGGTTGCCGTCGCCTGCCGCCACGTTGATACCGACGTTGCCGTCGGCGCCTGTGGCAGAGTCGGTCATCTCTGCCTTGTTAATAGTCCCTTCGTTACGGATGCGATTGTTGGTGCTGCTTTGTTTGTCGTAGGCATTGGCAGTCGCGTAAACAGGGATCTTCATTGGAGGAGGATTGTGGTGACCGTTGTTATGATGGCCATTGTGGTGGTCATCGTGACGCCGATCGTTTTGCCCAGCTTGTACAGCAACAGCCATGACCGCAGCAATTGCGAAAACCAGAGGCTTGAGTGCCGTCGAAGGTTTCATGGTGATTCTCCGTACTTATTTTAGGTTAAGTGTTGTTCCTAACTGTTTGGGTCAATCCGCGACCCGTACGTTCAGGGTGTTGGCCATTCGGTTTCCCACCCCGGCGCTCTGATTCAACTGAATCACCCCGCGGCTACCGGTGAATGCCTGGTCACTGGTAGAGACCTGGCGATAGCCTGGTGCAGAGTCAGTCGGATCGGAGTTTTTGATCAGCGCCACGTTCTGTTGCATGAGGACGCTGTCGTCGATACTTTGCGGTTGATTGCTGATGCTTATCCGCAGGGCATTGGCTTGCTGAGTGCTGGCACCGGCGCTCTGGTTGACACCCAGTACGCCGTAGCCGCGGCTGAAGGAGTCGCCCTGAATGCTGGCTCGAGCATCCATCCTGGGGTCGACTTCGGTATGCAATCGTTGGCGAATCTGTGTGGTCGCGCTGGCGCCATGGCCCATGGCGATGGCCCGGGCATTAGCCTGTTGCTGCTGATCGCCGGCAGCCTGGTTGACCGCGAAGTTACCTTGGTACTGCGCGCCCGAATTACTGATGTCGGCATTATTGATAACGGGGGGTTGAGCAAAGCTCGATGCGCTGCAAAACATGCTGATAATCAGCAGCTTACGATTCATCTCAACGGCCTCCCGTAATGACGTTCAGACCGCTCAGGCCTCGCTGGACGCTTGAATTGACCAGGTTGGAAATACCGTTGCCCGAACCTCCCGAGCGTCCGGCGGGAAGGTTGGAAAGCTGATTCTGGGTGGTGATGTTGCCGCCCAGGTTTGTGTTGCCTAACGTGACGAGGCGGGTGATCCCGGCACCACTGGCGACGTTGGCAAAGTCGCCGTCGTTCAACTCGTTCGTTTGCCTGAGGATTTGTTGGCTCGGGTTGGCATTTGCGGTCGTGGGGTTAGGATCGGGAACCACCGGCGCTTGCACGGCGTTTCGTGTCTGGACATCACGCTTGATAATGATGATGCCGTCGTCAGCCTGGACACTTGAGCCCAATGCGCATCCGATCAGGAGGAGGCAGGTAAAGCCTTTATTGAAAGTATTGAAAGTCCCCACAGTGGCAATTCCTTCTTTTTGTGGGCTGGCCCTTGTCAGCGATGTGAAGGAGAGAGCGAATGCTGTGCCGTTTTTTGAATTTTGTTTTAATTCAACGGGTTAAAAATTTTGTCCGGGAGGCCGATGTCGGTGCTGTTTCACGTCTGAGACGGGCGCGGGCGCTTTTGTCCAACAAAAGCGGTTGCAGTGCTCTAGATCAATGCTTTGCGCCGAGGTGTATTGGGGGCTTAACAGCTGACGGGCGAAGAGGGTGCAGACCGCTGAAACGGCCTGTTTGGGGTGGGGTGGGTGTAACAGGTATGGACACTTTTGCCCCCAAAACAGGGGAATTACTGGGTGAAAACCCCTAAAAACGGGTCAGGGGTTCAGCAGCAGGGTGACGGCTTGCAGTGCCTGAAATCGCCGTTCCGCCCAGTTTCCCTGCAGAATTTGAAAAGGCTGTTGATGGGTTTCAAGCCATGTCAGGGTTGCGTCGAAAAATGCCCGGCGCTCGCTCAAATCGGGTTGGCAGCGTTGGCCATCATCCTTCCAGTCGACCTGTTCGGGAGACAGCAACAGATGCAAGTCGTACTGGCGAGCCAGCAGCGCCTGCTCGATCCACGCGGGGCAATCGCCAAACAGGGTCTGGCTCCAGAGGATGTTACTCAGCAGGTGGGTGTCGAGAATCAGCAACGATGGCTGCCGGGCGCGGGCCTCGTCTTCCCATTGCAATTGCCCGCGGGCGATCTCCGGAATGTCGGCCAGGCAGGTATCACGCGGGTTTTGTTCGATGAACCAGCGGACATATTCGTCGACCAGCATCCCGCCGAAATGCGCTTGCAACTCGGCCGCGAGCCAGCTCTTGCCGCTGGATTCAGGGCCGGTGAGTACCAGGACTTTCATGTGCGCAATGCCGGGTCAGTGCGCCATTCCCGCCAGCCTTGAACCGCGATCACGGCAAACAACGCATAGAGCCCGGCGGTCAGGTACATGCCCTTGTAGACGAAGAGCCCGACGAAAATCACATCCAGGGTGATCCACAGTGGCCAGCATTGAACGCGCTTTTGCGCCATCCAGACCTGCGCCACCAGGCTGAACCCCGTCAGTGCCGCATCGAGCCAGGGCTGCGCGGCATCGGTCCAGTGCGCCATGGCCGCGCCGAGCAACAGACTGCCGAGGGCACCGATGGCCAGACCTGTCGCGATCGATTTGCCCTTGAGTTGGCTAACCTGCCGCCCTTGCCGCGCAACCCCCGCGCGGGTCCACTGCCACCAGCCATAGAGTTGCAACGCGGCGTAGATCACCTGCAACAGCATGTCCGAATACAGCTTCACTTCAAAAAAGACCCAACTGTACAGCGACACCATGACCAGACCGATCGGCCAGCACCAGGGGTTCTGTTTGACCGTCAACCAGACGGCAATGACACCGAGGGCGGCGGCAAACAGTTCAAGCCCGGACATGGAGGTTCCTTGGAGCAGACGAAGAGGGGAGCGAATTGTACCCGGATTGCAACGGATGAGGCTGTGCTGGCGAGGGAGAAAGCACTCGTTGACCTGTAGGAGCCCGGCTTGCCGGCGATGGCGATTTCATGGGCGCTATCGCCAGCAAGCTGGCTCCTACGGATCGCAAGGGTGTCGGGGATTGTGGGTTCACCCTAAACCTGTAGGAGCCGGCTTGCCGGCGATGGCGATTTCATGGGCGCTATCGCCTACAAGCCAGGCGCCTACACGCGGAATTGTTTGAGCAACCCGTTCAATTGCTCACTCAGTTCCTTGAGGTGGACGCTGGCCACGCTCGACTGTTCCGCCGCCAGCGCCGTGCTGTGGGACAAACCGGCTGCCTGGGTCACGTTCTGGTTGATGTCTTCGACCACATGGGCCTGTTGCAGGGTGGCGCTGGCAATGGAAGCGTTCAACCCGTTGAGGTTGCGCAGTGCCTGGCCAATGGCATTCAGGCTTGCACCGGCGAGGCCGGCCTGTTCGATGGTCAGTTGCGAGGCGCGGCTGCTGTCGCCGATGACCTTGACCGCCGCTTCGGAATGGCTTTGCAGGCGTTCGATCATTGCCTGGATCTCGGCGGTGGACTTCTGCGTGCGCTGGGCCAGCAGGCGCACCTCATCGGCCACGACGGCAAACCCGCGACCTTGCTCACCGGCACGGGCGGCTTCGATGGCCGCGTTAAGGGCCAGCAGGTTGGTTTGCTCGGCGATTGAGCGGATCACTTCCAGCACGCTGCCGATCTGAGTGCTTTCGGCGGCGAGGGTACGGATGACCTCCACGGCCTGATCAATCGTTGAAGACAGCTTGTCGATTTGTTGCAGGCTGCTGTCGATGTTGACCTGGCCTTGCTGCGCCTGAGACTCGGCATCGCGCATCTCGCTGGCGGCGTGCTCGGCGTTCTTCGCCACGTCCTGCACGCCATAGGTCACTTCATTGATGGCCGTGGCCACCAGTTCCATCTGCTGCGATTGCTGCTGGCTGCGTTGCTGGGCCTGGACGGCGTCGTTGCCCAGTTCGCTGGACGACTGGCCCAGGGCGCTGGCGGACACCTGCAATTCGCTGATCACCAGTCTTAGCTTGGCGGTGAACGCATTGAAGTGGTGTGCCAACTGCGTGACTTCGTCCTGACCGTGGGTGTCGAGGCTGCGAGTCAGATCGCTCTCGCCGCTGGCAATGTTGGCCATGGCGTTCACGGTGTCCTGCAGCGGACGGACGATGCTGCGGGCAATCAGGATCACCAGCAGCGCCATGAAGGCGGCGATCACCAACCCGACCACTGTCGCTTTCCAGACCTGGCCCATGAACTCGGCTTGCATGTCATCTATATACACGCCCGAGCCGATCACCCAGCCCCACGGTTCGAAGAGTTTGACGTAGGAGGTTTTTGCGACCGGCTCGCTGGCGCCCGGTTTCGGCCAGCGATAGTCGATCGGGCCGGCGCCCTTGGCCTTGGCGAGGGCAACCATTTCATTGAACACCGCAAACCCGTCCGGGTCGCGGATCGCCGAGAGGTTCTGGCCATCGAGTTTGGGGTTGGCCGGGTGCATGATCATCACCGGCGTCAGGTCGTTGATCCAGAAGTAGTCGTTCTGGTCATAGCGCAGGCCGCGAACGGCGGTCAGCGCCTGTTTCTGCGCAGCTTCGCGGGTCAGCGTGCCGGCGGTTTCGAGCCCGTGGTAATAGGTCAGAATGCCGCTGGCCGTCTGCACGACGTGCTGGGTTTTCTGCGCCTTGGCGTGATACAGGTCCTCGTGAATCTGCTTGAGCATCAACACGCCCAACGTCAAAAGCATCATGACGGCCACGATCAAAATCAACCACAAACGCCGGCTGATCGACATATTGCGCAAGCTGTTCATAACGCTGTCACTCCTGTTTCTTTTTCTTGTAATAAACGACCGCCAGCATCCAACCACATTTTGCCGATCGGGCATATCCGACCCAAGTCCAATAACGTGGCAGCGTTATTCAGCCTTGTCTGATAGGATTTCGGCCCCGCACGGAAAAACCTGAATCCAAGTTGATTTTTCACGGAATTTTTACGGTTTCGTCTGGATTCTGTGCGCGTCTGGCTGCAGCTGCGCTGATCGCAGTCAATGTTTTGAAAAATATTAACGGGGCATGCCGTGGCGCATCGCTTCTTGGGGGATTGATGGATCTTTGGACCGCCTTTCAGGCATTGATACTTGGCGTTATAGAAGGGCTGACGGAGTTTTTGCCCATTTCCAGTACCGGACACCAGATCATCGTGGCCGACTTGCTCAATTTCGGTGGTGAACGGGCCATTGCCTTCAACATCATTATTCAACTGGGTGCGATTCTGGCGGTGGTGTGGGAGTTTCGTCGCAAGATTCTCGATGTGGTGACCGGTTTGCCAACGCAGCCCGGCGCCCGACGCTTTACCGCCAACCTGTTGATTGCCTTCATGCCGGCCGTGGTGTTGGGGGTGATTTTTTCCGACTTGATTCACCACTACCTGTTCAACCCGATTACGGTCGCGTCGGCGTTGGTGGTGGGCGGGATCATCATGTTGTGGGCTGAAAAGCGTCAGCATGAAGTGCATGCTGAAACGGTCGATGAAATCACCTGGCAAGATGCGCTTAAAGTCGGTTTCGCCCAGTGCCTGGCAATGATTCCCGGTACATCGCGTTCCGGCTCGACCATCATTGGCGGGTTGCTGTTTGGCCTGTCGCGCAAGACCGCTACCGAGTTCTCCTTCTTCCTGGCAATGCCGACCATGGTCGCTGCGGCGGTGTACTCGGGCTACAAATACCGCGACCTGTTCGTCCCGGCCGATTTCCCGGTGTTCGCCATCGGCTTTGTCACTGCGTTCATTTTCGCAATGATTGCCGTACGGGGCTTGCTCAAGTTCATCGCCAGCCACAGCTACGCGGTGTTCGCCTGGTACCGTATTGCATTTGGCCTGGTCATTCTCGCCACCTGGCAGTTTGGCTGGGTTGACTGGACAGCGGTCAAGCCATGAATGACACCCGCGCACGCAACAATCCCGGGCGCCAGTCCGGGGGCGGAATCCAGAACCCACGGCTGAAACTGCTGGTGTTCGCGATGGTGTGTGCGCTGCCGTTGTTCGGCTCGATGTCGTTCTGGCTGCGAGGGGTTTCGCTGATTCCCCTGGCGGCCTATGGCATCGTCAGCGTGCTGGCGTTCTTCCTTTATTGGAGCGACAAGCGCAAGGCCCGGACCGACCGCTGGCGCACGCCGGAAAACGTGTTGCATGCGGTGGAACTCGCCGGCGGCTGGCCGGGCGCGTTGCTGGCCCAGCAGGTGTTTCGGCACAAGACCCGCAAAGTGTCGTTTCAGTTGCTGTTCTGGGTGATCGTGCTGCTGCATCAGGTGTTCTGGATCGATCAACTGTTCCTGGGCGCTAATCTGGCGCTGCTTTAAAGCAGCAGCCCGACCTGCGTGCGTTTGGGCAGTTTGCTCACCACCAGTTGATGGGAGCGTTGCAGCAGCCCTTGCAGTTCTTCGCTGCCCAGCGGGTAGGGCGTTTGCATGATGATCCACTGGGCCCGGGCCAGATACGGCGCCGGATGAATGCCCGGACGGTCGCAATGCCCCAGAAACAAGTCCTTGTCGACCTTGAACGCCAAAGAGTCGCCCCGCAGGTTCTGCAGGGCGAACATCTTGTTCCCGGCAATCGAAAACACCCGCACGCCACCCCACTTGTAATCTTCCCGCGCCCCCGGCAGCGCGAGACAGAATTGCGCGACATCCTCTTCGCTCATACGCCCAGCCTTCATATCAGTCGGTCCCCACAGGCATTGAATGATTCGATCAAATGGTCGAGCCAGGCGCGAACGGCCGGCATCACTCCGCGCCGATGAGGGTAGACCGCTTGCAGCCAGCCGCCAGGCAAAGACCAGTCGGGCAGTAACTGCACCAGCGCGCCGCTTTCCAGTTCCTGCTCGCAATACATCATCGGCAGCATGGTAAAACCCTGTCCGGCGAGGGTGCAGGCCCTGCGCACGATAAAGTCATCGATGCCCAGTCGCGCTTCGAGCGCGAGTTCATGACTTTTACCCTGTTGGTCGAGCATGCGGATGTGCACCATGCGGTCCGCTTCCAGAGCGCCGAGCACCGGCAAGCCCTTGAGGTCTTCGGGATGATTGATTGCTCGTCCATGAAGAAAACCCGGACTGGCCACCATCAGCATCTGTGCCTGACGCAGGCGCCGGGTCACCAGCAGCGGGTCTTCATCACCCGGTTCGCGAACTCGCAACGCGACGTCGACGCCCTCGGTCACTAGATCGACCCGGCGGTTTACCAGCATGACCTCCAGCTGGACATGAGGGTATTTCTCGAGGAATTTGCTGATCACCGTTGGCAACATTTCGTGAGCCAGCCCGACGGGTGCGGACACCCGCAAGCGTCCGCGCGGTTCGCTGGACATGCTGGCCACGGCCTCATCGGCCATCTCGGCTTCCAGCAACATGGCCTGACAGTGGCGCAAATAGCGCTCGCCCACAGCGGTTAACTTAAGCTGCCGGGTGGTGCGTTGCAGCAGGCGCGCACCCAGGCGTTCTTCCAGTTCGGCGATGCGGCGCGACAATCGTGATTTGGGAATCCCCAGCAAACGCCCGGCTGCCGCGAAACCGCCAGCTTCGACCACTTTGGCGAAGTAGTAGAGGTCATTGAGGTCTTGCATGGTGTTAACTCGATTGTTCTATCAGTGAGACGAACTATCGCATTGTTGCAGTCTAATCAGCTATTGGTTTCGTCTGTAGGATTGTCTCCATCAGATCGCCTCGTGGCGGTCCTCACCTGGAGATCCCATATGAAACTGCTGCATATCGATTCGAGCATTCTTGGTGACAACTCGGCTTCCCGTCAGCTGAGCCGCGAAGTCGTCAGCGCCTGGCAAGCTGCCGAGCCGACCGCCGTCGTGACCTACCGCGACCTGGCCAGCGATGCCATCAGCCACTTCTCCGCCACGACCCTGGTCGCCGCCGGCACCTCCGCTGAACTGCGCAACGCCGCCCAGCAGCACGAAGCCGAACTGAGCGCCTCGACACTGGCCGAATTCCTCGCCGCCGATGCCGTCGTCATCGCAGCACCGATGTACAACTTCACCATCCCGACCCAACTCAAGGCCTGGATCGACCGCATCGCCGTTGCCGGCCAGACTTTCCGCTACACCGAAGCCGGCCCTGAAGGCCTGTGCGGTGGCAAGAAAGTCGTGATCGTGTCGACTGCCGGCGGTTTGCATGCTGGTCAGGCGAGTGGCGTTGCGCACGAAGAGTATTTGAAGTTGCTGTTCGGTTTCCTCGGCATCACCGACATTGAATTCGTCCGTGCCGAAGGCCTGGCGTACGGTGATGAAGTGCGCACCAAAGCCATGAGCGCTGCTCGCACTCAGATCAGCGAGCAACTGTTCGCCGCCGCGTAAGGCTTGCGTAAAGTTGTAAATCAGCTCGGGCAACACCCCAAAAAACTCTGTATTCTGATCCCGCAAGGTCAGATACGGAGTTTTTTGTTTCTGATCATTGCGTAATCTTTCATGTTGTGGCCCAGGTTATGCAGTCGAGGGTTTAACGTCCCCGTTCTGTAACGACCTTGGTGGCCGCAATTGCTGGTACAAGGCCGCTTCCTCGGTAATCGATGGAGAACGGGCTTCCCGGTCAAGTAACAAAGGTGGGGCATCCCATGGTGCGTCTTTGGGCAACGTTACTGATTTGCCTGCTCAGCAGCCTGAATTCAGTGCACGCCGCGCCTGCGCCACATCCTCACTGGAGCGTCGGTTTCCATGAGATGAGTTTTCTCGACCCACTGGACCTGCAACCGATGCGCGCCATCGCGTTCTATCCCTCCAGCGACCGTGAACACTCCAGTAAACTCGAGGGCTACACGGTCGAAGCGGGCGAAGACACCCGCGTCGCCATTGGCCGCTTCCCGATGCTGATGCTGTCCCACGGCAACACCGGAACCCCGATGGCCCTGCACGACCTCGCCACATCGCTGGCACGCAAGGGTTTTGTGGTGGTGGCGGTGATCCATCCCGGCGACAACTCCAAAGACCACAGCCGCCTCGGTACCTTGAGCAACCTGTATGGGCGGCCGATCCAGATTTCCGAAGCCATTACCGCGACACTGGGCGACCGTATGCTCGCGCCGTTCGTCAATGCCGATCAGGTGGGGGTGATCGGTTATTCGGCCGGCGGGGAGACGGCGCTGATTCTGTCGGGGGCGACGCCGGATCTGGATCGTCTGCGTCGCTATTGCCAGGAACGTCCGGACGACCACGATGCCTGCAACACCCAGGGCGAACTGATTGTCGACCGTGATGACCTGCAACCGGTGGCGGATCCACGGGTGCACGCGCTGCTGCTGATGGCGCCGTTGAGCCTGAAATTCGGCCGTCATACCCTGGCCGACGTGCATGTGCCGGTGCTGTTATATAGCGGTGACGGCGACAAACTGGTGGCCTTCGACAAAAACGCCGCCGCGCTGGCGCGCAAACTGCCGACCGCACCGGACTTCAAGCTACTGGCGGGGGCAGGGCACTTCGTGTTCATGGCACCGTGCAACGAAGAACAGATCAAGGCGATGCCGGCGCTGTGCACCGATGCCGACGGTGTCGATCGCGAGGACATCCATCGCAACATGATCTCCGAAGCAGGGCGCTTCTTCTCCCACGCACTGGGCAAACCGACCCGCGCCGGCATGCAAACCGCCGATCAATAGGACCCACACACCACTGTAGGAGCCGGCTTGCCGGCGATGGCGCCCATGAAATCGCCATCGCCAGCAAGCCGGGCTCCTACAGGTCTTGTGGTGCACCCACAAACCCAGTCATCCCCAAATCCGTAGGAGCCGGCTTGCCGGCGATGGCGCCCATGAAATCGCCATCGCCAGCAAGGTTTGTGTTGATCAGGCTGTAGCGCGGCGTTTCAGTAGCAGGGTCAGGGCCAGGCCGGTGATCGACAACATTGCCGCGCTGAAGAAAATCCACGAGTACCCCATGTTCAACGCCACCGCGCCCATCAGCGGTCCGGCAATCGCCAGCGCCAGATCGAAAAACACTGCGTAAGCACTCAAACCTGCGCCGCGACTGGAGTTGGGCACCTGTTTAATGGCTTCTACCCCCAACGCCGGGTACACCAGCGACAGGCCAAACCCGGCCAGACCCGCGCCAATCAGGGCGAAACCGGTCGACGGCGCGAGCCACAGCAGCACCAGGCCCGCTGTTTCAATGCTCATGCAGACAATCGCCGAGGTGAATCCACCAAAACGACTGATGCTGGAAATGAACAGCAGTCGCGCGAGAATGAAGCAGACGCCGAACACCGTCAGGCAGTACGCGGCGCCGGTCCAGCCACGGTTGACGTAATACAGGGTAATAAAGGTGGTCAACGTGCCGTAGCCGATCGACGCCAGGCTCAAACTCGCGCCGAACGGTGCAATGCGCCCGAACACCGCCCAGAACGGCAGGCGTTCACCGCGAACCACTGGCACCGAAGGTTTATTGCGGATCAGCAGCAGCGCCAACGCAGCCAACAATGACAGCGCGATGCCCAGGCTGGCAAAACCATACGCGGCCACCATCACGACGCCCAATGGCGCACCGATCGCGATGGCGCCGTAGGACGCGATGCCATTCCACGAGATCGAGCGCGCGGTGTGTTCCGCGCCGACCTGGCCCATGCACCAACTGATGGTGCCGACGCCGATCAAGCCCTGCGCGATGCCCAGCAACAAACGGCCGGCGATCAGAATCATCAGGCTCGTCAGCGGAAAGCTTTGCAACAGCGTCGACAGCAACGTCAGCGCGCCGCTCAAGACAATCCCCACCAACCCGTAAACAATCGATCGTTTCGTGCCGATGCTGTCCGACATGCGCCCGGCCATCGGGCGGCTGAGCAGGGTGGCGAGGTATTGCGAACCGATGGTCAGCCCTGCGACGACGGCGCTGAACCCGAGCTGTTCGTGGACATAACCTGGCAACACCGCAATCGGCAGGCCGATGCAGAGGAAGGCAATAAAGGTATAGAAAACGATGGAGACGATCTGCAGGGTGATCGCCATGGAGCTTTGCGGTGGCAGTTGCTGCGCAGACATGAGGGCTCGTTCGCGGGCGGCGGTGGGAGAGGTCCATCATGGCGCGGGTGTGGAATAAAAGAAAGCAGGCTAACTATATCGGTGGTGTTTTTAAGGGCCTCTTCGCGAGCAGGCTCGCTCCCACATTGGAATGCGGTCACCTGTGGGAGCGAGCCTGCTCGCGATGGTCTTGGCACCCCAACATTCCTTGGCCATGTAATGCAAAAAGCCCCGTCACAAGGACAGGGCTTTCAGTTGCAGCAAGGCGTGTCTTAGAACACAACGCCCTGACTACGCAGGTAATCATCATAAGTACCGCTGAAGTCGATCACGCCGCTAGGGCTCAACTCGATGATGCGGGTGGCCAGCGACGATACGAACTCACGGTCGTGGCTGACGAAGATCAGCGTGCCCGGATAGTTCTCCAGCGCCAGGTTCAGCGCCTCGATGGATTCCATGTCCAAGTGGTTGGTCGGTTCGTCCATGATCAGCACGTTCGGTTTTTGCAGGATCAGCTTGCCGAACAGCATGCGACCTTGCTCACCACCGGAGATGACCTTGACCGACTTCAGAATCTCGTCGTTGGAGAACAGCATGCGGCCGAGGGTGCCGCGAACCAGTTGCTCGCCGCCCTGGGTCCACTGGCCCATCCAGTCGAACAGGTTGCAGTCGTCTTCGAAGTCGTGCGCGTGGTCCTGGGCGTAGTAGCCCAGTTCCGCGGCGTCGGTCCACTTCACGGTACCGGCATCCGGGGTCAATTCGTTGACCAGGGTGCGCAGCAGGGTGGTTTTACCGATACCGTTCGGGCCGATGATCGCAACGCGCTCGCCAGCTTCAACCTGGAAGCTAAAGTCCTTGAACAGTGTCTTGCCGTCGAAGCCTTTGGCCATGCCCTCGACGATGACCGCTTGACGGTGCAGCTTCTTGGTTTGTTCGAAGCGGATGAACGGGCTCACACGGCTCGAAGGCTTGACCTCGGCCAGCTGGATCTTGTCGATCGCCTTGGCGCGGGAAGTGGCCTGCTTGGCTTTCGAGGCGTTGGCCGAGAAGCGGCTGACGAACGATTGCAGTTCCGAAATCTGTGCCTTCTTCTTGGCGTTGTCCGACAGCAGTTGCTCGCGGGACTGAGTCGCCACGGTCATGTACTCGTCGTAGTTGCCCGGGAACAGGCGCAGCTCGCCGTAATCCAGGTCAGCCATGTGGGTGCACACGCTGTTCAGGAAGTGACGGTCGTGAGAGATGATGATCATCAGGCTGGAGCGCTGGGTCAGCACGTTTTCCAGCCAGCGGATGGTGTTGATGTCCAGGTGGTTGGTCGGTTCGTCGAGCAACAGCACTTCAGGATCGGAGAACAGCGCCTGCGCCAGCAATACACGGAGTTTCCAGCCTGGGGAAACCTCGCTCATCGGGCCAAAGTGCTGCTCGATGCCGATACCCAGGCCCAGCAACAGTTCGCCGGCTCGGGACTCGGCGGTGTAGCCGTCCATTTCGGCGAATTCGGTTTCCAGCTCGGCCACGGCCATGCCGTCTTCTTCGGTCATTTCCGGCAGCGAGTAGATGCGGTCGCGCTCGGCTTTAACCTTCCACAGTTCTTCGTGACCCATGATCACGGTGTCGATCACGGTGAATTCTTCGTAGGCGAACTGGTCCTGGCGCAATTTACCCAGACGCACGTTCGGCTCGAGCATGACCTGACCGCCGGAAGGCTCGAGGTCGCCACCGAGGATTTTCATGAAAGTCGACTTGCCGCAGCCGTTGGCGCCGATCAAGCCGTAGCGGTTGCCCGCGCCGAATTTGACCGAAACGTTTTCGAATAGCGGCTTGGCGCCGAACTGCATCGTGATGTTAGCTGTAGAGATCAAAGGTTTTTCCTGCGAAGCATTCAGAGTAGCTAGGGTTGCGGCAGTACCGATTCAGTACCCGTTTCCGGTATTCAAACCACGGGAAATACATCCCGATCAGAAGCGGAAGGTCCATCTGGCAATAAGTGGACAGCAGCAGTTGGAGCGCTTGGCCCGAGTCGAAGTGCGCTGAGACGGGGTTCATTCCCGTCATCAACCAAGGGGGGCGCGTAATGTTTGGCGGCGATTGTACTGGTCTGGCTCTTTAAACGATAGGGCGTTTAGGCCGCACGGATGCTTTGGCGGTACAAGTGGACAGATTTTCACAGTTGAACGCTAACTATTTGTTACAGCTCGTGGCTAAAATGCCATCTTTCAACCGGATGCCGACCGCCGGCATGCTCAAGGACGCGCCTCAGGGACGCTGTTTCGTATTCAGACGCTGCACAAGACCCTTGGGCCGTCGGGCCTGTCAGGGGACGCAGTTTGTTCACTTCTGACGTGTGACGATTTCCGTGAAACTCATCATTGCCGCTATTTATGTTGTATCGATTGCGTACGTCCACCTGCGCGGTCAGGTGCGCCACAAGCTGGGCCGCCAACTGAGCGATCACTCGACGTTTCTCGCGCCGATCAATTGCTTCCTGTACCTGTTCTCGAAGATTCCCAACAAACCGTATCTCGATCCGGCCGACTTCCCGGACCTGAGCCCGTTGCAGACCCATTGGGAAGAAATCCGCGCCGAAGGTCAGAACCTGCTCAAGGCGGGTGAGATCAAACGCTCGAACCAGTACGACGACGTCGGCTTCAACTCGTTCTTCAAAACCGGCTGGAAGCGCTTCTATTTGAAGTGGTACGGCGACAGTCATCCTTCGGCAATGAAGCTTTGCCCGCGCACCACCGAACTGGTGCAGAGCATCGGTTCGATCAAGGCGGCGATGTTCGCCGAACTGCCGCCCGGCTCGAAACTGGTGCGTCACCGCGACCCGTATGCCGGTTCCTACCGTTATCACTTGGGCCTGGAGACGCCGAACGACACCGGTTGCTACATCAACGTCGATGGCGAGAACTATCACTGGCGTGACGGTGAAGCGGTGATGTTCGACGAGACCTTCATTCATTACGCCGAAAACACTACGCAGCAGAACCGCATCATTCTGTTCTGCGACATCGAGCGCCCCATGAAGTATCGCTGGGCGGCGGCGTTCAATGGCTGGTTCAGTCGTAACGTGATGTCGGCGGCCGGTGCACCGAACGAAGCGGGCGACAAGACGGGTGGCATCAATCGACTGTTCACCAGGATCTACAAGATTCGCCTGCGCGGCAAAGCGTTGAAGAAGCGCAACCGCACACTCTATTACCTGGAAAAGTGGGCGATTTTTGCCGGGTTGCTGGCGATTTTTGTCTGGATCTGATTGACGCGTCGCGGCTGCCCATGGCCCGGCGCAAAGTTTTCAGCGGCGTACAAGCCAGTCCTGGCAGGGGATCAACTTCGTGTTACATGGTTTTGGTTAACAAATCCGAACCCTCGGCGTAGCGTGCTATCGAAGGCTGTATCTCCTGGAGGGGCTGGTCATGAACCGATTAGCGTTTGGCATCATCACGATGGCATTGACGGGCGTACTGAGCCAACTGGCCCAGGCCGACACCCGGTTACCCGTATTCCCGATGCTGTTGGCCCAGAGCCCGACGGGCGCCGCCAGCAATCCTTACAACAGCCCGATTCGCCGGGCCAACCCCAATAGCATGCAAGGCACACAACCCAGTGCGCCGGCCATCCGCGGGCCGAACACGGTTCCCGTTCCGCGGCCACCGACGCTGGACAACGGCGGCATTGGCAACCGCTATCCCCAGGATCGGTCTGCGCCTGTCAGCCCACCGAAATTCATCCCTAATCCACCCCCTCGGGACCCAGGCACCAGCAACCGTTGAGCAGCAGGACGCACGTCTTGCCAGCCATTCAGACGACAAAAGGAATCGTGCATGTTGCGTAAAACCCTCCTGGCTACCGTTTGCGCCAGCGCCCTGATCAGCGCCACCGCACCGGTTTTCGCGGCGTCCGTGCAAACGCTGAAAAGTGAACAGGGCACCCTTGAGGTCACACCCATCGCCAAGGGGCTGGATCATCCGTGGGCCTTGGCGTTTCTGCCGGATCGCCAAGGGATGCTGGTGACCGAGCGGCCCGGCAACCTGCGCGTGGTCAGTGTCGACGGCAAACTTTCGGCACCGCTCAGTGGCGTACCGAAGGTCTGGGCCAAAGGGCAGGGCGGTCTGCTCGACGTGGTGCTGTCGCCCGATTTCAAACAGGACCGCACGGTCTATCTGTCCTACGCCGAAGGTGGCGGCGAGGGAAACAAGGCCGGCACGGCGGTCGGTCGCGGGCAACTGTCGCAAGACCTGACGGCGATCAGGAATTTCAAAGTGATCTTCCGTCAGGAGCCCAAACTCTCGGTCGGCAATCACTTTGGTTCGCGACTGGTGTTCGACCGTGACGGCTACCTGTTCATCACCCTCGGCGAGAACAATGACCGGCCAACCGCGCAGGATCTGGACAAGCTGCAAGGCAAGGTCGTGCGGATCTACCCGGACGGCACGGTGCCCGACGACAACCCCTTTGTCGGCCAGGCGGGCGTGCGTCCGGAAATCTGGTCGTATGGCCAGCGCAATCCACAAGGCGCGGCGCTCAATCCCTGGACCGGCGTGCTCTGGGAAAACGAACACGGCCCGCGCGGCGGTGACGAGATCAACATCATCGAACGTGGCAAGAATTACGGCTGGCCGCTGGCGACCCATGGCATCAACTACTCCGGTCAACCGATCCCGGAAGCCACGGGCAAGACCGCCGAAGGCACTGTTGCGCCGCGCCACGTCTGGGAAAAGTCTCCCGGCCTGAGCGGCATGGCGTTTTACGACGCTGACCGCTTCAAGGCGTGGCAGCACAACGTGTTCATCGGTGCGTTGGTCAGTCAGGAGTTGATACGCCTGCAGTTGGACGGCGACCGAGTGGTTCACGAAGAGCGTTTGATGGGCGAGCTGAACAAACGCATCCGCGACGTGCGGCAGGGGCCGGATGGGTATTTGTATGTGCTCACCGATGAAGATGATGGCGTGTTGTACAAAGTAGGCCTGAAATAAACACAATTCCTGCAGCCGCTGGCGAAACTTGTGGGAGCGAGCCTGCTCGCGATAGCGGACTTATGGCCAACATCTATGTTGATTGGTAAGGCCCCATCGCGAGCAGGCTCGCTCCCACAGGTTCCGTCAACTGCTACAGGGAGCGGCGATAAAGAATCACCGCCGCCCGCAACTTGCCGCGCCCGAAACTGCACATCTTCTCGAACTCCCCATGGCTGACCGGCAAATGCTGGCAATCCATGGGCTGACGATGCTGGCTATGGTCGACATCCGGGTCGTGCAGGTACACAAATTCCTCATCGCAATCAGTGACGATCACCCAGTGCGGCGACTTGGAGCGGGTCAGCCGATAACTGCTGATCAGCACCAGCGGCTGTCCTCCGTCGTTCAGTAACCGAGGCAGGTCCAGCGGACCACCGAGCACCTGTTCGACGTCGGTCGTTCCCAATTGAGCCATGAACTCCTCGTGCACCAGGCGCATGACGTCTTTTTTATGCTCATCGCGCACGCCATCGAGAAACAACGGCCCGGCCATGCTCACTTGCAGGCGCACACGAAAACCGCGTCGCGCCGCCGCCAAAGCCAGGCCTTGAGGGCTGCAACCGCCGTGGCCAGAGGTCATGAACACGGTGGTTGCTTCGCGCCAGATCTGCAGTTCTTCGCGGCGCTCCAGCACGCGACCGGTTTGCAGTGCGCCCATGGCCATCAACAGGCACGCGGGGCCGCAGGTGAAATCGGTGGTCTGGGCGTACCAGGGCACGTTGATGTTGCGCGAGTCACGGTGCTGAAGGATGCGTTTTTCCAGGCGCAGCGCATCGGCATGGTCCTGGTAATAATCATGGATCAGCGCGAAGCGCCGGTAACCGTTGCGCTCATACAGGGCGATGGCGGCGGGGTTGTCGATGCGCACTTCCAGCCGCAGGTACGCGCAGTCGTGTTCCAGGGCGCAGGCCTCGATGCGTTCCAGCAATTGCTTACCGAGCCCACTGCCGCGAGCCTGTTCGGCGATGGCAATCGAGTAGAGCCGCGCCAGCGATGTGCCCCGGTGAAACAACACCACTGCGTAGCCCAACAATTGCTCGCCACGCTGGGCCACCAGCAGTCGTCCGTGAGCGCGGGTGATCATCCATTGAAAGCTGCGGCTGGTGAGCCGGTCCGTGGTGAAACATTGCTGTTCGAGTGCCAGCAACGCGGGTAAGTCTTCAACTACCGCCAAGCGAAAGACAGGATTCATATGACCGCCGTAAAAGTTGCGTAACGAAACGGGACTTTCGAAAAAGTTCGTGCTTAATAGGAAAGGTCTTGTTCTCCAACGGATCAATCACTATGTCAGCGGTACAGGGTCATTGGCGCGAAGTATCCGAGCAAAGTTTGCCGGCAGCAACTTATTTAAATGACACGGTTAGAACTTCAAGTCAGTTGATTATCATCGTCGAACGCAAGGAAGACTGGGCGTCCTACTTTCCCAGCGAAGACATCGTCACGGCTCAGGAATACCTCGAGCAGACCCGCGACAACGAGCAGGGCAAACGGGTCCAGGTGATCAACCTGTGCCGCAGCTACAAGTACCTCGGGCACGGTTATTACTGCTCGCTGCTGGCCGAGGCGCGGGGGCACAAGGTTATTCCATCGGTGCGCACCATCAGCGAACTGACGCGCAAAGCCCTGTACGGCCTGGCGCTGGATGACCTGGATAAAACCCTGGAAAAAGCCCTCAGTCATCACCTTTACAGTGATACCGAAGGTTTTACCCTGACCCTGTATTTTGGCAAGACACATATAGAGCCGTTGCAGGATTTGGCGCGGCAGTTGTTTGAAGTGTTTCCGTGTCCGATATTGTTAGTTGAGTTTCGTCGAACTAACGGCTGGCACATCGAAGGGATAAAATCTGGCGCCCTGCACAAGTTGCGCGAAGATCAGGAAGATCAGTTCGCCCACTCACTCGACACGTTCAGCCGCAAGATCTGGCGCGTGCCACGGTCGCGGCGCCTGGCCCGTTATGACCTGGCGATCCTGCACGATCCGCAGGAAGCGTTGCCGCCGTCCAATCCCAAGGCACTGGAAAATTTCGTACGCGTGGGCAAGACCTTGGGCATTGATGTGGAGCTGATCGAGCGCAAGGACTACGCACGCATCGCCGAATACGACGGGCTGTTGATCCGCGAGACCACAAGCGTCGACAACCACACCTACCGTTTCGCGAAAAAAGCCGAGAGCGAAGGGTTGGTGGTGATGGACGACCCGGCATCGATTCTGCGCTGCACCAACAAGGTCTACCTGACCGACCTGCTCAACAGCCATCAATTGGGCATGCCCGCCACGGAAATCCTCTACAAGGAACGACCGGAAGACTTCGAACGTGTCGGCGAGCGCCTGGGTTTTCCGCTGGTGTTGAAGATTCCCGACGGCTGTTTCTCCCGTGGCGTGATCAAGGTCGAAAGCCAGCAAGCCTTACTCGAAGCGACCGCCGAACTGTTCGAACACTCGGTGCTGTTGCTGGCTCAGGAGTTCTTCTACACCGAGTACGACTGGCGCATCGGCGTGCTCAACCGCAAACCGATCTTTGCCTGCCAGTACTTCATGTCCAAAGGCCATTGGCAGATCTACAACCACAAGGCCAAGGGGCAAGACATCAACGGCGAATGCCGTACCCTGGCAATTCACGAAGCACCGCGTGCGGTGGTGGAGCTGGCGTTGAAAACCGCGAACCTCATCGGCGACGGCCTCTACGGCGTCGACCTCAAGCAGTCCGGCGACAAGGTGGTGGTCATCGAGGTCAACGACAACCCGAACATGGACGCCGGCATCGAAGACGCGTATCTGCAGGACGATTTGTACTCGTTGGTGCTGGAAGAATTCGTCCGCCGACTGGAACTCAAACGCCGCGGCCAGGCCTGGTGATCGGCCGATGATCAAGAGCTTTCAACTGACCCACGGCGTGCTGCATGCGGTCGAACGGCTGGACGCCGAAGTGATGCTGTTCAGCAACCCCGATGCGGCCGAGCGCGACTTGCTGCACAGCCATTTCAAACTCGATGAACACGCCCTGGCGTCGGCGCTGGACCCGGACGAGGTGTCGCGCATCGAGTTTCACCCCGACAACCTGTTTCTGATCTGGAAGCGCCCGGAGAACTACTCCGGCGCCGGCAGCCTGGCCTTTGAGGTGTCGTCCTGCGGTTTGCTGTTTTCTACCCAGCGTTTACTGGTGATCGCCACCGACGATTCGCCTCTGCATGGGCTCGGCACCCGGCAGAAACTGAACACGCCGTTGGATGTGCTGCTGGATCTGCTGTTCAACAACATCCATCACTACCTGGGTCACCTCAAGGTGATCAAGCTGGTTGCGCGGGAGTTGCAGCAGAAATTCAACGCGTCGATGCAGAACCAGCACCTCATCCAGATGTTCAACCTCAGTGAAAGCCTGATCTATTACATCAACGCGATACACAGCAACGGCGCGGTCCTGACCCGCCTGCGCAACCACGCGGAAAAGGAGCACTTCGGCGCCGAGGCCATCGGCCTGATCGACGATCTGATCATTGAAAACAACCAGTGCTACAAACAGGCGGAAATCTATTCCACGGTGTTCTCCGGGCTGATCGACGCCCGGGGCAACCTGATGAACAACAGCATGAACAACCTGCTGCGCAAACTGACGCTGATCAACGTGGTGTTTCTGCCGCTGAACCTGATTGCGAGCATCGGCGGCATGTCCGAGTTCAGCATGATGACGGCGGGGACGCCGTGGTGGGTGTCGTATCCATTGTTTTTGACGGCGATGATGCTGGGGGCGGGAGTGATGGTGTTGGGGCTCAGGCGGTTGGCCAAATGATGTGGTGAATGTCAGGCCGCCATCGCCGGCAAGCCGGCTCCTACAGCAGCGCGCACCACTTGTAGGAGCCGGCTTGCCGGCGATGGCGGCCTCAATAACACCAAACACTTCGGATCAGACTTCTTGCGCGGCACCCACAGACCTCTTCCGATCCTGCAACCCGCGAACCACCAGATACAACAACGGCCCAATCGATACAAAAATCGCGGTGAGCAATAGATAGGGAATGACGGACAATGCCGACTGCCCACGCTTGCGCGCATCGCTGTACATCCACACCCCGGCCAGCGTCGCCAGCAGGTAAAGATCAATCACCACCTGCGCCGTATCAGGTCGTGACATCAGGCTGATGCCAAATTCGATCAACGATTGTTCCGCCTGGAGCATCACCGCAACGGTGTAGCCAGCGAAGGCGAGCAGGGCAATCAGGGGCAGGGCGATGGACTTCATGGTTTCCTTCCTTGGACGATGAGCAGAACAGCGAGCCTACACAGGCCGGGAAAATTTGGCCATTGACTTGCCTGTCGTGCCCGGCTAATTTCCAGCCATGACTTCCACCGTATTGCGCTGCCAGCCAAGCATTATTACCGCCATTCCTTATTTGGCGGGCTAGCTCACGACTGCAGCACCCAACCCGCCCTAGAGGCGGGTTTTTACTTTCTGTCTCTTGGGTTCTGATCAACGTCAGGAGACGACCATGAACAGCACACCCGCCCAGCAGAGCTTGCTTGAGCATTACGTCAAAAAGATCCTCGCCGCGCCGGTGTACGAACTGGCGGTACGCACGCCGTTGCAAGTAGCGCCGGCTCTGTCCGAAGCCCTCGGCAATCAGATTCTGTTGAAACGCGAAGACTTGCAGCCGACTTTTTCCTTCAAGATCCGTGGCGCCTACAACAAGTTGGTACAGCTCAGCGATGAGCAGAAGGCGCGCGGCGTGATCACCGCCTCGGCAGGCAACCATGCCCAAGGCGTGGCGCTGGCGGCGCGTGAATTGGGGATTGCCGCGACCATCGTCATGCCCGCCACCACACCGGAATTGAAGGTGCTTGGAGTGCGCAGCCGCGGTGCCGATGCCGTGCTGCACGGGGAGAGTTTTCCGTTTGCCTTGGCGTACGCCTTGAACCTGGCAGAACAAACCGGCCGCCCCTTCGTTTCGCCCTTCGACGACCCGGACGTGATCGCGGGGCAGGGCACCGTCGCCATGGAAATCCTCCGTCAGCACCAAGGAGCGCTCGACGCGATCTTCGTGCCGGTGGGCGGTGGCGGCCTGATCGCGGGCATCGCCGCGTACGTCAAATACCTGCGGCCTGAAGTCCGCATCATTGGCGTCGAGTCGGAACATTCCGCGTGTCTGCGCGCCGCCTTACAGGCAGACGAGCGTGTTGTCCTGTCCAACGTCGGTACGTTCGCCGATGGCGTCGCTGTCGCGCAGATCGGCGCTTATGGTTTCGAGGTCTGCCGGTTTTGCGTGGATGAGGTGCTGACCGTCAGCAATGACGAACTCTGCGCCGCGATCAAGAACATCTACGACGATACCCGCTCGATCACCGAACCTTCCGGTGCGTTGG
This sequence comes from Pseudomonas sp. BF-B-15, assembly GCF_019946675.1. NCBI lineage: Bacteria > Pseudomonadati > Pseudomonadota > Gammaproteobacteria > Pseudomonadales > Pseudomonadaceae > Pseudomonas > Pseudomonas sp. BF-B-15. The sequence goes on along the minus strand of NZ_JAGYFZ010000001.1, from coordinate 181,937 downwards.
CCGTGGCGGGCATCAAGAAGTACGTGGCGCAGACTGGCGTGCGTGGTCAGACGCTGGTGGCCATCGACTCCGGTGCCAACATCAACTTCGACAGCTTGCGCCACGTCGCCGAGCGCGCTGCATTGAGCGACGCCCCAGCGTAAGCGTGAGCGGGCGCTGGGCGCTAATCGATCACCCGTTCCCCCTGTGGGAGCGAGCCTGCTCGCGATGACGGTTGTACATTCAACACATCTGGTGGCTGAAAGTCCGCTATCGCGAGCAAGCTTGCTCCTACAGGTTTTGCATTTGGGCGGGGATTATTCCTGAACAGCTTTTTCGACCGTGCTCGACGCCGACCAGATCCGATAGCGCACTTCAACGTCCTTGGGCACATACAGCACGATCGGCAGCTTGCTGTTGTAACGCAACCTGAAACCGTCACCGACCACCGGGACGAAGTCCTGTTTGCTTTTGCCATCCGGGCAGGCCATCAGCGTGCTCATCGGGCCGATCACTTTTTCCAGGCGGTAGAACGGGTAGCCCCAGCCTTCGAGGTTTTTCTCCTCGAGCATGCCGCCCAGGCGTTGGCGATTGCAGTCAACGGTCAAGGTCTTGCCGGCGAGAATTTCGACCTGGTAGTTGTCTTCACCGGCTTGCGGGGCGAGGTGAATGACCTGGCGGGTGAAGCCGTTTTCGGCTTTGGGAAACGGTGCAACGTCTTCGAGTTTGGCTGCGTGAACAACGGCGGATAGCCCGGCAACAATCAGGCCGACGGTAGTGATTCGGGTCAATGAACCCATGATGCCTCCTTGCGTGTGAGTAGGGTCAGCGGATGTGAAAGGGAGTGGCCGCATTTTTACTGCCATGGGCGGCCAATGCAAACCCGGACTCATCAGGTTGCAATTTGCAGGGGCGAGAACCTGCGTTCATGCAGACTGCATGAGTGCATTTACTTGAAGACACATTAAACCTTTGAATTACCGATGAGCTGCACGGCGAAATCCGGGGCATGTTTTATGCTTCATCTGGTCCTGAAGCTGGCCGCGAATGAGTTGAGTCGGCATTGATAGCTGATTGGCAATCTCACATAAGGAGAGGGTCGCCATGTTTCTTTCTGCCTTGGAACTTCGCAACATCATCGAAAGCAGTTTTCTGCCGAAACGTTGTCAATGCACGCTGACGCCCGACCTGTCGATGAGCATCAAGGTGTATGCCGACGGCCAGACCGATCAAGTGGATCTATTGGTCACTGGCATAGACGCCAGCACACTCAATGGCTGCCGGGAAATCAATGACCTGATTGCCGAGCTGCGCACCGAAATTCAGCATAGGGCAGCGCTGCAGACGCTGCATCCCGACCGGCAAGCGCTTTAAGCCCACTCCTGTAGGAGCAAGCTTGCTCGCGATGGACGTAAACGATAACGCGTGTTTTCTGAATAAACGCGTTATCCGAACGTTTTTCGCGAGCAAGCTCGCTCCTACAGAAAAGCATGAGTGTCGCGTTATCAATTCTGATAACTGCACGCATCCGACCATTTGCGATACGAGATCTCTGCGGGTTTTCCCGACGTATCGATGTACTTCATCTCAGCCGTAATGACTTTGCAGTCCAGCGTCGTAGGTTCGGTCAGCGCAACCACCTTGGCCACGTGCAGCGGCATCCCGTATTCGTAGGGCACGGCTTGTGAGGAAGTGGTGTCGTCGGCCTGGGCAAGCCCGGTAAACCCGGTGCAGGCGAGGGCAGCGGTAACCAGCAAAATGCGCGTATTCATGAGCAATCTCCGGTGCGGACGGAACGAGAGTTCGACGTAGTGAACGTCGAACCTGCCGCACTGGGCGTCAGAGGAACCTGAGGGCGTGCGGTCCAGTAAAGTCTTGGACCGCAGGGTTAAGCAATGGTTAACCCGGCTGAATGCCGCCTGTCGTAAGGGACGATTCTGTCAGGCGTTTCGTTGGGGTGAAAATCTTCGGTAGCTTCGGCTTCGTCCTACAAGGATGGATGCTTTGTCGACTTTCGGCTGATGGGGCGTAGCGATTACTGTTTGGGCTCGCTGCAAAATCAGCGAACAGGTTTGGTCACCTGATAATGCCCCCACATGTGCCCTCATTCGCACTACGAACTTCTATGTCTCGTATTGCGTTGTAATGGCGGCTGTGTGCGGGACGCCTTCGGGCGAGCCGATTTGGGCGTTATCGGTTGACCAAGCCTGTACACAGCCGCCTCCCATCGTTTGGTCACGGTGCTGGCGATTACTAATTAATGTCCGAGTAATTACTATGCATACGTTAAATCCGTTCCCCGATCGCTACCGTTCAATCAAAAGCAGCGTCACCGACTCAACGCCTCTGGTCATCGACACCGAAGCCAACCCCCAAGACATCCTCGAAGCCGCCCTCCAGCGTATCCGCGCCTCCAGCGAGCTACTTGAAACACTCCACCTCCAATGTTTCAAAGACGGCGACGTGCAGGACATTCCGCACATCACGCACGCCCTTTACCTGCTGACGCAGGACGGTTGCGACTTGCTCAAGGTTGCGCAGCAACGGATGCTGGGCTGGAAGGCACCAGCCTGACGTTTGATCTGTACTGACAAATCCAGCGCCCGTAGGCGCTGGATTTTTTATGGAAGGGGCCTCGCGTCAAGGCTCGGAGGCGTTCAGTTGTATTAACGACTCGCCCTTCGAGACCACTGGAAACTCATCTAACTCTAGAAAAAGCCCGTTTTTCCCGTAGCTCAAATATTTGTGCGAGCTTTCATTGCCTGTATTCTCAAAGATCACCTGCGCTCCTTGTACAGATATTTTTACCCAGCGAGGACGGTTCCTTTCGGCGAAATCAATACGTTGGATTTTCCCGTCCGTTGAATCGAAATAGAACAAAGCTCCTTGCAGATAGTTAGAAGTGAACTCGCCCGACACCACCAGTACGTTTGTATTTTTTTGATCTGAAGTGCATTGCCATTGCACTTCGCTTCCTCGAGAGGCCTCTGCATCTTCGTATATAAACCGGGTGATTTGGCCATAGCGGGTTTTGTAAATATAGGAATCGATGATCGGCGAGCCACGCAGCAGCGAAATCGTGTGTTGTGATCCTGCCAATTCGCAATCGATCATCGTTTGTAACGGCGGTTGAGCAGCCAATGCCTGAACGCAAAAAATGACAAGCCCAATGCCAGACACAACATTCTTCATTTGATCCCGCCACAATGGACGAAGTGGCCGAGCGATCGAGTCAAGACCCGTTCGCTCGCCGTAACTGTTTTAGTGAACCGTCTTCGCCTGCACCACATTCCCCGCACGATCCTGATCGGCAGGCGTCGGCACCACCGGCGGCAACTGAGCAATCCCCGTGCCCGCACCCGGCGCACCGCCCGAGTTGGCCTTCACCTCAGCCCCACTAATCGTCACACCCCCCGCATCGACCTTGACGAAACTCCCGCCAGCCTTCGCCGTCAGTTCCATCCCGCCTTCAACCACCACTTTATTACCCGCGTGGTAGTGAATCTCTTCACCCGCCTCCACAAACTGCGCCGTGCCGACCTTCACATGCTGGGTTACACCCACCGTAAGGTGATCATCCGCCCGCGCTTCAGTCTTGCGATCCAGATGTGTGATCCGATGCTCTTCTACCTTGAACTCGCTAAACACCTTTGCCTCAACCGTGTCATGCCGCTCATTGCCGATGCGGATTTTCTGGTCGTGTTCGATGTTTTCATCCCAGTCGCGCTGGGCATGCAGGTAGATCTGTTCCGCGCCTTTTTTGTCTTCGATGCGAAATTCGTTGTAGCCCTTGCCGCCCGGTGAGCTGAGGGTCTTGAAGGTGCTGCGGGTTTTGTTCGCCGGCAGGTCGTAGGGGACGACGTTTTCCTTGTGGTACAGGCAGCCGGTGACCAGCGGTTGGTCGGGGTCGCCTTCGAGGAAGGTGACGAGCACTTCCATGCCGACACGCGGGATGGCGATGCCGCCATAGGCGCTGCCGGCCCAGCCGGTGGCGACGCGCAGCCAGCAACTGGTGTTGTCGTTGGCCTGGCCGTCGCGGTCCCAGTGGAATTGCACTTTGACGCGGCCGTACTCGTCGCAGTGGATTTCCGAGCCGGGCGGGCCGGTGACGATGGCGGTCTGGCTGCCGAGGACTTGCGGTTTCGGGTGTTCGAGGGCAGGGCGGTAGTGCGCGTCCCACGGCGTGGCGAGGAAGCGGTTGCGGTAGCCCTGGTGGAAATCGTCTTTGTTGTGGGTGACGTCGCTGGTGACGTTGGCGCCGAGCACTTGTGGTTGCTTGCCTTCGTGGACCACTTCCAGCAGCAGCCAGAGGTCGTTCCATTCGGCGCGCGGGTGTTCGCTCAGAGCCATGAAGTGACCGCTGACCAGCGTCGGCTGGTCGCCTTTGCCTTCCGCGAGTTTGTAGTCGCTGCGGTGGCGTTCGAGGGCGCGGGTTGCCAGTTGCTTGCCACGGGCACGGTCGGTGAAACGGCCGGGGTAGTCGTAGTCTTCCAGGTCCGGAGCGAACGCACTGGAAGCGGCGCCTTCAGGCAGGATGCGCGGTTTTTCGAAGTCGTAATCGCGACGGCTGACGCGGCTGGTGCGGGTTTCCAGGCGCAGGTTGAAGCGCTTGATCACCGGTTTCTCGGCGGCCATGCCCGAGTCTTGCTGATAGGCCACGGGCGCCAGTTTGCGGAACACCGTCTGGTCGTCGCCGAACACCAGTTTGTGGCCGCTGCTGCTGTGCTGGAAGTGGAAGTGAATGCCTTCTTCTTCGCACAGGCGCTGGATGAAATGCAGGTCGGATTCGTCGTACTGCACGCAGTAGACACGCTCGGGGTAGATCGCGCCGAGCTGGAAGTCATAGGCGTCGGCCAGAATGCCGCGGGCCTCAAGGACTTGGGCGATGATCTTCGGCACCGTCAAATGCTGGAAAATCTGCTGGTCATGGTTGTGGCGCAGGTAGGCCAGTTGCGGCACCAGGCTGATGCTGTAGCGGGTCAGGCTTTTGCCGGAGTCGCCTTGCTCGATGCGATAGACCAGGCCGTGAATGATGCCTTCGCCGGTGGCGCCGAAGGTCAGGCAGCCGGGCTTGTGCAGCAATTCTTCGAGTTTCAGGTCGGGGCGCGCGCTGACCAGTTCGATGTCAAAACAGAAGGGCTGATTGAGGGCTTCGCGACCGACGAAACTGAGTACCTGAAGGTCAGCGGAAACGCCTTCCAGCGTGAGGGAAATATGGATTGCGTTTGCGTCCAGCATGCCTTGAATTCCGTCCTTTGGATAAGCAGGAGCGGATGGTGCAGGATTAAACCGCCTCGTTCAAGGCGCAAATGCCGTAGATGAGGGCGTACCCCGGCATCGGGAAAACCCCTAATGGCACGGTTTCGACCAATAAACACGGGGGCTCTTCGCCTGCGGGCTCATCGATCAATTGCCCCCGCTGGTCAACGCCGTGCCAGAACAGGGAGTCATTTTCCGACTAAAGTCGTCTGTAGCCGGTAAAAGCCTTCTGCCATCATTGCCGCTCACCCCCGTGTGTCGCCTTCATCCTGGCCAGTTCCTGGTCCGGGGCGAAGCTATTTTCTGGCTTATTGCGCCTTGCGCAAACGCTGCACTGTTGGAGCTTTTTCATGCGTCCCCCTTTTCAACTCATCACCGCGCGCCAGTCACTCGGCTTCGGCGCTTTAGTCCTGTGCGCCGGTTTTACCGTCCAGGCTCAGGCGAGCGGTTTTCTCGATGACACCACGGCGAAGATCGAATCGCGCACGGTGTATTTCAACCGTGATTTTCGTGATGGTCATACGTCCACCGAACAGGGCGCGTCCAAGCGCGAAGAGTCGGCGCAGGGCTTCATTCTCAATCTGCAATCGGGTTACACCGAAGGCACCGTCGGCTTCGGTATCGATGCGCTGGGCATGCTCGGGTTCAAGCTCGATTCCAGCGCCGACAGCAGCAACAGCGGCTTGCTGCCATCGTCGGGTGAAAACCCGCGTGGCTCGAAAGACCAGTACGCCAAACTTGGCCTGACCGCCAAGGTGCGCGTCTCCGACAGCGTATTGAAGTACGGCGCGCTGCTGCCGGACGTGCCGCTGCTCAAGTACAACGACGGGCGTTTGCTGCCGACGATGTTCAACGGCGCGCAGCTCACCTCTAAAGAGATCAAGGACCTGACGTTCATGGCCGCGCGCCTGGACCAGTACACCGCCCGGGACTCGACCGACGCCCAGGACATCCGCGTGCACTGCAAGAACAAGCGCTACGCCTGCAACGTCACCGCCGATCACTTCGACATGTATGGCTTCGACTACAAGATCAATGAGCGCCTGACTGCGCAGTATCACTACGCCGAGCTGGAAGACATCTATCGCCAGCACTTCGTGGGTTTGCTGGCCAGTCAGCCGCTGGGTGAGGGCGTGCTCAAGGCTGATCTGCGCGTGCTCAAGAGTGCCGACAGCGGCGCCGAGCGTGCCGGCTCCATCGACAACCGCGCACTGAGCGGCATGCTCGCGTACGCCATCAGCGGCCACACCTTCAGCGCCGGTTGGCAGCGCATGAACGGCGACAACTCGATGCCGTACCTGGATGGCACCAATCCGTACCTGGTGAACTACGTGCAGGTCAATGACTTCGCCGCCGCGCAGGAGCGTTCGTGGCAACTGCGTTATGACTATGACTTCAAGTCGATCGGCATCAACGGCCTGAGTTTCCTGACCCGTTATGTGAATGGCGACCACATCAAGGTGCTTGGCAGCGATCAGGAAGGGAAGGAGTGGGAGCGCGACAGCGAGCTCAAGTACGTGGTGCAAAGCGGGACGTTCAAGGATGTCAGCCTGCGGCTGCGTAACGCGACATATCGGACCAACTACGAGAAGTTTGCCCGGGACGTGGATGAGACGCGGTTGATCATCAGCTACAACTTTTCAGTCTTGTAGCGCCTGACAGGCCGCCATCGCGAGCAGGCTCGCTCCCACAATGGATCTTTAGTGAACATGGATCTTGTGTTCGGCATCGAGCCAATGTGGGAGCGAGCCTGCTCGCGATGGGGCCCTCACATTCAGCCAAGATCCAACTGCTGCCGAAACGGCAAATCCGGCCCGGTCTTGCTGCACGTCAGCGCCGCTGCCCGCACCGCAAACTTCAACATCCCGTCGATCTGCTCGCGCGCCAGCGATTGAACGCCCTCGACCGAATCCAGCTGCTGCTCGGTCAGCCAGGTAATCAACGCCGCCTGGAACGTATCGCCAGCCCCAACGGTGTCGGCAATCTTCACCGGACAGGCCGGCACCGACCACGAACCGTGATTGCGGCAAAACACTGTCGCCCCTTCGCCGCCACGGGTCAGGAACACCACCTGACAGCGATGCTGCAACCAGCCTTCAATCACTTGCTGCGGATCCTGCCCGGGATACAACAGGCTCAGGTCCTCATCGCTGACTTTGATCAGGTCGGCCAGCTCAACCAGCGTCGCAACCCGCGAACGCCAAAGCTCGATGTTCGGTTCAGGATTGAGCCGCACGTTCGGATCAAGGCTGATCAGACGCTTGCCACTTTCCCGCTGCACCAAGGCCAGCAGCGTGTCGGCAATCGGCTGCACCACCAGCGAGAACGAGCCAATGTGCAAGCCGCGCACCTCTGGCCCCAGTTCCGGCAGATGCTCCGGTTTCAACTGCCGATCTGCGCAACCTTCACCACGGAAACTGTACTGCGGTGAACCATTGGCACCGACCGCGACCATCGCCAGGGTGGTCGGTGCGGCGAAATCCACCAGGTAATCCGGGCGTACGCCTTCATCTTGCAACACTTGCTGCAAACGCCGGCCCAGATAGTCCGTCGACAACCCGGCAAACAGCGCCGCGTCCACGCCCAAGCGGCGCAAACCGACCGCCACGTTGAAGGGCGAGCCGCCGGCAATCGCCTTGAAATTCACTTTTGAAGCCAGACCGCTGGCGTCGTCTTCACTGAAGAAATCGAACAGCGCTTCGCCACACACCAGATACATAGTTGTTCACTCTTTAAAGGGTTGCGACATGCTGTTGATAGCGTTCATAGGCCTGCTGACAGGCCGTTACATTTTCTGCAATCGGCAGGGTTTCGCTGGCCGGATCGAGCTTCACGCAACGCTCGCACAAGTCCGCGAGGCTGTCTTCGTGGCCGTTTGCCCAGGATTTGCACCACGCCGCCTGAATCGCCGCGCCGAGGGCGGCGGCTTCGCTTTGTTCGGTGCAGATCACCTTGGTGTTCATGATGTCGGCGACAATCTGGCGCCACACCGGGCTTTTCGAGCCGCCGCCGATCAGGCAGATGGTGCGGCTTTGTAAGCCATTGTGGCGCAGCAGGTCCAGCCCATAACGCAAACCGAAGGTCGTGCCTTCGACCACGGCGCGGCACAAATTGGCTTGCGTCAGGTTGGTCATGGTCAAGCCGAGCAGGCTGCCGGTGGCGTGGGGCAGGGCGGGGACGCGCTCGCCGTTGAGAAACGGCAGCATGCTCACACCTTCGGCGCCGATCGGTGCTTGCGCGACGAGGGCGTTGAACTGCTCGATATCCAGCTCGAACAGATCGCGAATCACTCCGGTGGCATTGGTCAGGTTCATGGTGCAGATCAGCGGCAACCAGCCACCGCTGGAGGAACAGAACGTCGCGACCGACGCGTCAGCGCTGACGGTCGGTTGGTCGGCATAGGCGTACACCGTGCCCGAGGAACCGAGGCTCATGGTGATCGCGCCGGGCCGGATATTGCCGGTGCCGATGGCGCCCATCATGTTGTCGCCACCGCCGCTGGACACCAGCGCCTTGGGGTTGATGCCCAGGTGCTCGGCGATGCCCGGCAGGATCGTGCCCACCGCTTGATGGGCGTCGATAAGCTCCGGCAGCGCTGCTTGCAAGCGACCGCTGGGGTCAATGTCGCGCAGCAGCTGCAAGTCCCACTGGCGGGTGCGCACGTTGAAATAACCGGTGCCCGAGGCATCGCCGTACTCGCTGCAACTGCGGCAGGTCAGCCAGTAGTTGAGGTAGTCGTGGGGCAGCAGGATGCGCGCGATCCGGGAAAAAACCTCCGGGTGCTGTTCTTTGGTCCAGAGCAGTTTTGAAACGGTGTAGCCCGGTGCGATGACCACGCCGAGGCGTTCGAGCGAGCCTTTTTCACCGCCAATGTGCGCCAGTAGACGGTCGTTCTCCGGAGTGGATTCGGTGTCACACCAGAGCTTGGCGGGGCGCAGTACCTGGCCTTGATCGTCGAGCAGGACCAGGCCGTGTTGCTGACCGGAAACGCCGATGCCGAGGATGTCCTGGCCGTCGACGTTTGCCGCGATCAGCGCACGATGCGTGGCAGCAGTGAATGCTTCCAGCCATTGCGAGGTGTCCTGCTCGCGACGGCCATTGGCGCCGCTGATCAACGTGTGCGCGGCGGCGCCTTGGCCGAGGACCTGACCGCTGTGGGCATCGAGGATGATGGCTTTGGTGCCTTGGGTGCCGCAGTCGATGCCGAGGAAAAGTTGTTGGTTTGCCATGGGAGGTCCTTGGTGTGTCAGGTCTATCGGGGTGAAGCCATTCGCGGGCAAGCCTCGCTCCTACAGGGGATCTTTAGTGGACGCGGATTTTGTGTACGACACCGATCCAATGTGGGAGCGAGCCTGCTCGCGATGACGGCGGTGATGTCACCGCCGCTTTTACGCCAACACCCGCTCCAACGTCCGCGAAACCCCAACCTCGCGCAAACTGTTGCAGCACCACTCAAACGCCGCGACAAACTCTGGCGAATGCGCAATCGCCGTACCAAAAATCTCCTCCACCCCCAGCAGCCGCTGGGTCATCAACGCATCATCGGCCACCAGCGCCTGACAAAACGCCGCCCGAGGATCCGGAATGGCATAGGTATCACCATTTTCGTCCACACCCTTCAAATACAACGCCCAAGCCGCCACCACCAGCGCCGCACGCTTGGTCTCCCGGCCATCGGCAATCAAGCGGTTGATGGTCGGAATGGTGAACTTGGGAAACTTCGACGAACCGTCCGAGCACACACGCTCCAGCTGATCGGCAATCGCCTGATTGGAAAAGCGTTCCACCAGGGTGTTCTTGTAATCAGTCAGATCAATCCCCGGCACGGGCGACAGTTGCGGCGTCACGTCCAGGTCCATGTAGGCGCGCATGTATCGAACAAACAGCGGGTCGTTCATGGGCTCGTGAACGAAGCGGTAACCCTTCAAAAACCCCAGGTACGTCAGCGCCAGGTGACTGCCGTTGAGCAGTTTGATTTTCATCTCTTCGTACGGCGTGACGTCGTTGGTGAATTGCACGCCGACCTTTTCCCAGGCCGGGCGACCGTTGACGAACTTGTCCTCCAGTACCCACTGCACAAACGGTTCGCAGACCACCGGCCAGGCATCGTCGACCGCGTGTTTGTCGGCCAGTTGCAGGCGATGTTCGGTGCAGGTCATCGGCGTGATGCGGTCGACCATCGCATTCGGGAAGCTGACGTTTGCGGCGATCCAGTCGTGCAGGTCTGCATCGCGCAGCGCGGCGAAGGCCAGCAGCGCTTTGCGGGTGACCGCGCCGTTGTGCGGCAGGTTATCGCAGGACATCAAGGTGAACGCCGGCGTGCCCGCAGCCCGGCGTTTGGCCAGCGCCGCGCAGAGAAAACCGAACACGGTTTTCGGCGAATCCGGGTGCGCGAGGTCGTGCTGGATCTGCGGCAGGTGGGCCATGAATTCGCCGTTGCTGTCGTCGATGCAGTAACCGCCCTCGGTGATGGTCAACGAGACGATGCGGATCTCGGGGCTCGACAGTTTGTCGATCAACGCTTGCGCACCGTCCTCGGCCAGCAGCATGTCGCGGATCGCGCCGATGACCCGGACTTCGGTGTCGTCGGTGTCGCCGAGTTCAAACAGGGTGAACAGGTAATCCTGCTCCTTCAGATCGTCCCGGGCGCGGCGGTCTTCGGCGCGCAGGCCGACGCCGCAAATCGCCCAGTCCAGGCCTTCGCCAGTGTTCATCAAGGCGTCGGTGTAATACGCCTGATGGGCGCGGTGGAAGCCGCCGACGCCAATGTGCGCGATGCCTTGGCGGGCGTCGCTCAGGGCGTAGGCGGGCAGGACCACTTCGGGGGCGAGGTGGTGCAGGTTCTGTTTATTCAGTTTCATCACAGGCTCTCTGAAATCAGGCCGCTGCGCGCAACGGGCGGGTCAGCGCCACGCCGTCGGCATCGAATAAATGGCAGTGTTCGGCGTCCAGGTGCAGGCTCAGCGCCTCGCCATAACGGCTGGCCAGATCGCCGCGAACCCGCATGGTCAGCGCTTCACCGGAGGAGGTCCGGACGTGGCAGAAGGTGTCGCTGCCCAGTCGTTCGCTGACGTCGGCGGTGACCTGCAAGGTGCAATCGCCGGTTTTTGCCAGCTCCAGATGTTCCGGGCGAATGCCCAGCGTCACCGCGCCACCGACGCTCAGGCTGGCGCCGCTCAGCGGCAACGTGATGCGGGTGCCGGCATCGAGCGCCACTTCGCAGCTTTGGCTGTCGACACGGGTGACTTTGCCCTTGAGAAAGCCCATCTTCGGTGTGCCGAGAAAGCCTGCGACAAACAGGTTGGCGGGCTGGTGATACAGGTCCAGCGGCGAGCCGACTTGCTCGATCTTGCCGCCATTGAGCACGACCACTTTGTCGGCCATGGTCATGGCTTCGACCTGGTCGTGGGTCACGTAGATCATCGTGGCTTGCAGTTCCTTGTGCAGGCGCAACAGTTCCAGGCGCATCTGTACGCGCAGCGCCGCGTCGAGGTTGGACAGCGGTTCGTCGAACAGGAAGATTTTCGGGTTGCGCACGATGGCGCGGCCGATGGCCACGCGTTGACGCTGACCGCCCGACAGTTGCTTCGGCTTGCGCTCCAGCATCGGCCCGAGCTCAAGGATGCGCGCCGCCTCGCCGACTTTCTTCTCGACTTCGGCTTTCGGTACGCCGGCCAGATCGAGGGCGAACGACATGTTTTTGCGCACGCTCATGTGCGGGTACAGGGCGTAGGTCTGGAACACCATCGCCAGGTCACGCTTGGCCGGGCTGACTTCGGTGATGTCGCGGCCGTCGAGTTCGATGCTGCCGCCGCTGACTTCTTCCAGGCCGGCGATCAGGCGCAGCAGGGTGGACTTGCCGCAGCCGGACGGGCCGACGAAGACCACGAATTCCTTGTCGTTCACTTCCAGGTCGATGCCTTTGATGATGGAAAAGCCTTCGAAGCCTTTTTGCAGATTCTTGATTTTCAGGTTGGCCATGGTGATGGGCCTCCGCTTGTTTTTATTCGGGTTAAACCGGACAGGCTTTTCGTAGGAGCCAGGCTTGCCGGCGAAAGCGATCTCACGGACGCCTTCGCCGGCAAGCCGTGCTCCTACAGGGATCGGTTACCGGATTATTTCACCGCGCCAAACGACAGGCCGCGGACCAGTTGTTTCTGGCTGATCCAGCCGAAGATCAGGATCGGCGCGCAGGCCAGGGTCGACACCGCCGACAACTTGGCCCAGAACAACCCCTCGGGGCTTGAGTACGAAGCGATCAGCGCGGTCAGTGGCGCGGCTTTCGACGAGGTCAGGTTCAGCGACCAGAAGGCTTCGTTCCAGCACAGGATCAGCGACAGCAGCACTGTGGAAGCCAGGCCGCCCTTGGCGATCGGCAACAACACGCGAATCATTTCCTGCCACAGCGTGGCACCGTCCAGACGTGCGGCTTCGAGGATGTCCTTGGGGATGTCCTTGAAGTAGGTGTAAATCATCCAGACCACGATGGGCAGGTTGATCAGCGTGTAGATCACGATCAGCGCGATGCGCGTGTCGAGCAGGCCAAAGCTCTTGGCCAGCAGGTAGATCGGCATCAGCACGCCCACCGGCGGCAGCATCTTGGTCGAGAGCATCCACAGCAGCGTGCCTTTGGTGCGCTGGGTTTCGTAGAACGCCATCGAGTAGGCCGCCGGCACCGCGATCAGCAGGCACAGCGCCGTGGCGCTGAAGGAAATCACCACCGAGTTCCAGGCAAAACTGAAGTAATCGCTGCGCTCGTTGATGTGCAGGTAGTTCTCCAGCGTCGGTGTGAAGATGAATTGCGGCGGCGTGGCGAACGCATCGATTTCGGTTTTGAAACTGGTCAGCACCATCCAGAAAATCGGGAAGAAGATCAGGATCGCGATGGCCCAGGCCAGCGTGCCGAGCAGCACACTTTGCAGACGACGGGATTGTTGAAGGGTCATGGCGCGGGCCTCAGGCTTTGTCTGTCAGGTTTTTGCCGATCATGCGCACCAGCACGATGGCCGCGATGTTGGCGATCACCACCGCAATCAAACCGCCGGCGGACGCCATGCCGACGTCGAACTGCACCAGCGCCTGGTTGTAGATCAGGTAGGCGAGGTTGGTCGAGGCGTAGCCGGGGCCGCCGTTGGTGGTGGTGAAAATTTCGGCGAACACCGAGAGCAGGAAGATCGTTTCGATCATCACCACGACGGCAATCGGTCGTGCCAGGTGCGGCAGGGTCAGGTGCCAGAAGATCGCAATCGGCCCGGCACCGTCGAGGCGCGCGGCTTCTTTCTGTTCCTGGTCGAGGGACTGCATGGCGGTCATCAGGATCAGGATCGCGAAGGGCAGCCATTGCCAGGACACAATGATGATGATCGACAGCAGCGGGTAGTGCGCCAGCCAGTCCACCGGTTGCGCGCCGAACAGTTTCCAGACGTAGGCGAGAATCCCCGACACCGGGTGGAAAATCAGGTTCTTCCAGATCAACGCACCGACGGTGGGCATGATGAAAAACGGCGAGATCAACATCACCCGCACGACGCCGCGACCGAGAAAATCACTGGCCTCCAGCAACGCACTGATCAACACCCCGAGCACCACGCTGATCAGCAACACGCTGCCCACCAACAACAACGTGTTGGTGGCGCCGGGCATGAACCCGGAGTCGGTCAGGAAGTAGGTGAAGTTCTCAAGCCCCACGAACTCGTTTTCGCCCGGGTTGAGCAGGTTGTAGCGGATCATCGAGAAGTAAACAGTCATGCCCAGCGGCACGATCATCCACAGCAGCAGCAAGGCCACCGAGGGGCTGACCAGAAACCAGCCGGGGTTGGCCAACCGGCTTTTACGCACCGGCTGGGGAATGTCCATGTGAGCTTTGGCAGTTGAAATATTCATGGCGTTAAACCGTTAAGAACAGACAAATGAAGATCAACTGTAGGAGCGAGCGGTGCGGCGATCCGACTTGCCCGCGAAAGCGATGGTTCTGGCGAAAGATATTTGTCGGATGTACCGACGCTTTCGCGGGCAAGCCTCGCTCCTACAGGGGGCTTTGCGGGGTTACTTGGGGTAACCCGCGCGCTTCATCTCACGTTCGGTGGTTTGCTGGGCGGCGGTCAGGGCCTGGTCGACCGTGGTCTGACCGATCAGCGCCGCCGAGAACGACTTGCCTACCTGAGTGCCAATGCCCTGGAACTCGGGGATGGTCACCAGCTGAATGCCGATGTAAGGCACAGGCTTGAGCGTCGGCTTGCTTGGGTCCGCCGTTTTCAGCGACTCAAGCGTGACCTTGGCAAATGGCGCGGCGCTCATGTACGCCTCGCTGTAAGTCGAGGCCCGCGTGCCTGGCGGTACGTTGGCAATGCCGTCTTTTTCCGCGACCAGTGCGCCGTATTCCTTGGAGGTTGCCCAAGCACTGAAGGTCTTCGCCGCGTCCTTGGCTTTGGAGCTGGTCGGAATCGCCAGTGCCCAGGAATAGAGCCAGGCCGAGCCTTTGTCGGTGGTCTGGTGCGGCGCGTAGGTGAAGCCCACGTGCTCGCTGACCTTGCTCTGGGTTTTGTCGGTGACGAACGAGCCGGCGACGCTGGCATCGACCCAGATCGCGCATTTGCCGCTGTTGAACAGCGCCAGGTTTTCGTTGAAGCCGTTGCTCGACGCGCCCGGCGGGCCTGACTTCTTCATGGTGTCGACGTAGAAATTCAGGGCGTTTTTCCACTCGGGGCCGGTGAATTCCGGTTGCCACTTCTCATCGAACCAGCGCGCGCCATAAGCATTGGCGACGGTGGTGATCAGCGCCATGTTCTCGCCCCAGCCGGCCTTGCCGCGCAGGCAGATGCCGTACTGCTCTTTATCCTTGTTGGTGAGTTTGCTGGCGAATTCGCCGATCTGTTCCCAGGTCGGATGTTCCGGCATGGTCAGCCCGGCGTCCTTGAACAGGTCGGTGCGGTAATAGGTGATGGAGCTTTCGGCGTAGAACGGCAAGGCATACAGCGAACCCTTGACTGACAGGCCTTCACGCACCGAAGGGAACACGGCGTCGAGGTCATATGTGGCCGGCAAATCCTTCATCGGTTCAAGCCAGCCCTTGGCGCCCCAGAGTGCAGCTTCGTACATGCCGATGGTCAGCACGTCGAACTGCCCGCCCTGAGTGGCGATGTCAGTGGTCAGGCGCTGACGCAGGACGTTTTCTTCGAGCACCACCCAATTGAGCTTGATGTCCGGGTGCTCGGCTTCGAAGGTTTTCGAGAGCTTTTGCATGCGGATCATGTCGCTGTTGTTGACGGTGGCGATGGTCAGGGTCTGAGCGCCGAGGCTGACGCTGCTGAGGGTCATGCAGGTGAGGGCTAGCAGAGCTTTTACAGAAGGTTGCATCGTGCACTCCTTTTCTGCACCCGGAGGGGACAGAAGGACGGTTATTGTTTTTGTGTCTTCCGGGGCAGGAAGAATGTGCGCTGATTACAGCCTTCAATTGAGGATGAGACAAATCATCCATCGCACTTGAATTGATACTATTTTGCACTGAGGTTGGTGGCGTGAAACACAGGGAAGGGCTTTTCGGCGGTCAGGCGCTATCGAATACGTACAGGTTTCAGGTTGAAATAAGCACCTGTGGGAGCGAGCCTGCTCGCGATGAGGTCGTATCAGCCAGCATTGATGTAGCCTGACACGCCGCCATCGCGAGCAGGCTCGCTCCCACAGGGTTTTGGGTCAAACCAGGTTTTGTTCGGTCAACCGCTGCACCGCCAACCGCCGATAATGCGATGGCGTCATGCCTTTCAACTGCTGAAAACGCCGATTGAAATTGGAGATATTGTTGAAGCCCGACTCGAAGCACACATCGGTCACCGGTTTGTCGCCGTCGGCCAGCAGTTCACAGGATTTGCTGATGCGCAGCCGGTTGACGAACTCGATGAAGCAGCGCCCGGTGGCTTGCTTGAACACGCGACTGAAATAGGTCGGCTTCATGCCCAGGTGCTCGGCGACTTCCTCCAGCGGCAGTTCACGGGCGTAGTGGGCAAAGATGTAATCCACCGCGCGGTTGGTGCGATCGATATTGTGTTCATCCGCCAGTTGCGGCGTTGTGGCACCGGACAGCAGTTGGTAGTCGTCGGTGGCTGCGAGCAGCTCCAGCAAAATGAAAAAGTGTCCGAGGCGGGTCATGCCTTTGGTGTCGGCGATCCGCTGCATCAAGGTCATCGCCTGGCGGATGGTGTGTTTGCAGCGAAATTCGATGCCGTACTGCGCGCGCTCCAGCAAGGGCGCCAGTGTCTTGAGTTCGGCAAACACCTGGTGGCCGCTCTCGAACAGCTCGTCGGTGAAGTTGACCAGCATGTCCCGCTTGGGCACCACTTCGTCCTCGGCGACCTGGCTGATCCAGTTGTGGGGCAGGTTGGGGCCGGTGAGGAAGAGAGTTTCCGGATAGAAGTTGCCGATGTAGTCGCCAATGAACACCTTGCCGGAGCTGGCGACGATCAGGTGCAGTTCGTATTCCTTGTGAAAATGCCAGCGCACCAAGGGGCAGGGGAAACCGTGCTGGCGATAGATGATCGACAACCCGTTATGGTCGTCCATCAGTTCGTAGGAAGGATCGGTGACTCTGGCAGTCCGGGTCATATCAGGGCGCTTTTATTGTTATTGCGCCCTGATCATGCCTCTTTACCGGCCGACATTGCCAGCCTGGGGCATGTCGACCGACGTCATGCGCCCGGTTACGGATGCAGGGCGCTGCCATAAACCGCCTTCATGCTCGACGCGCTCCAGCAGTAACGCACGATGTCTGACTCATCGAAAAAGTCGGTGCTGACAATGCTGCATCGCGTCACCCAGTCCCGGGTCGGGTTGAACCAGGCGTTGATCTGGTTCTTGATGTCCTGAGGCCCGCCCAGAAAACCGTAGCTGGTGGCCGACAACGACCAGAGAAAGCTCTCGAACGGTGCGTCTTGCAGCTCGTTGGCAATGTGGCGCTCCAGTTCCGCCGTGTCGGTGAAGGTTTCGCCGCTCCATTTGTGCGGAATGCGCGGCCAGAAGTAATCATCGTCCAGCCCCCGCACAACGTGCGCTGCCAGCACCAGCCTGCGGCGGGTGCTCATGCGTTTGAGTTGGCCCACCGTTTTCGACGCGTCATAGGACGGTATGACTCGGTGCCCGAGTCGACTCACCAGCAGGTCATTGAGTTTCTTGTGGTCAAAACGCTTGGCACCGTCGCCCATTTGGTGGAAGTCGAAGACGATGAACTCGTCCGGGTTTTGATCAAGGAACGCGGTTGTCGCGTCGATCAGCTCATCAAGGACACGATGAGACTGAAAGCCATTGTGATGAAAGTAGAAGATCGATTGATCGTGCCCCTCGGTGTAACCAAGTCGGATATCAAATGCCCGTGCACCATTGGCCAGTTGCCACGCAAATGAATCGTTTTGGCACGTGGTCCAGTTACCAATGACAACATCATAGTTGGGGGCTTTTTTGTCCATGCCGCTGTTGTGAGTGCCTGGCCAGATCAAGTCAGTCAACTTCAGGCGGTCGATGTCGAGCACATTACTCATCCATTTCTTTTTGTCGAACGTACCTTGTAAAGATTGGGTCATTGTCATTCCTGATAGTGGCTTCAGCCCATCCGTGGGATGAAGTGGATATATGTAGTTTCAAGCATAGGGGTGCGTTCCAGCATTGCCAGTGACGGAAACATCTGCACAAATTAATAGTGTCAGGCGTTGGCTTTGATCAGATTGGCCATCCGGCAATGGCTGACCAGATTCGATGCTTCAAAAAAGTCCGCATTGATAATGCTGCACTTCAGAATCCACTCGCTGACGGCCGGGTCAAACCATTGATCAAGCTGTTCGCCGATGTTCACCGGTCCGCCCACGGCATGGTAACTGGTGGCGGAGAGCGACCATGGCATGTCGCTGGTTGGCGGGTATCGCATGACCTGCGAGATATGCGCGTTCAGCTCACTGATGCTGGTCGTCCCGATTCCGCTCCATTCGTGCGGAATGTACCGGCAAAACAAGGTGGCATCGAAGCTCGGGTGATATTCGGCGGCAACCAGCACACGCCGGGCATGACTGGCCCGTTTCAATTGCCCGAGTGTCAGGCCCGCATTCGTGTAGGGAATTATCCGGTCACCCAAATGAGTCATCAGCAGGCGGTTGAACTCCCGATGGTCAAAGGCCTGGTTGCCTGCATTCAACTGATGAAAATCCAGCACGATGAACTCATCGGGGTTTTCCTGCAGAAACCGGATCACGCTCGTGATCAGGTCTTCCAGGGAGCGGGAGGAACGAAAACCGTTGTGCTGGCACCAGAAGGTTCCGACGCCATTGCTGCCGATTACATACTCCAGCCTGACATCGAGCGCGCGGGCGCCTTGGGTCAATTGATAGTAGAACGTATGGGTCTGGCAAGCGGCCCAGTGACTGATGCCCGGCGCCGCATACGAGGCCTTTTTGTCCACGCCGGCATTATGCGCGCCAGGTAAAACAAGTTCCGCAAGCGAGAGTGAATCAATGGCCGGAAGTTGGGTCATCCAACTATTGGTTGTAAATGATTGGTTGTTGTAGAAGAAATTAAGCTTAGTTGCTGTTAGATCGTTATTCATTGTGCGTCCTTGCGCAGTAGGTTAATCGTCAGAGGAGACGATTCTAACGATCAAGTGTCATCTTTAGTTCTGTTTTTCGCTTCAATCCATTGCGCCATGTATTGAGTGCTTTTATGTTGGTGGTGGCGCAACATGCTGCCGGTAAAGTTGTCCCGTCTTAGTGTCCGCAAGTGCTGTTGGCAATACTCGAGTTTTGCAATCAGCGCCGGGCCGTGGGTGTGCAGCTGATAACGTTCGGCCAGCAGTTCCAGGCCAACTGCCTGGGCGTTCGACCATTGGGCCTGGTCTTTATAGAGTTGCACCGCGCTATCGGCAAACTCGCGTGCCGTGCGGGTCACGGCGCCCGGCCAGGGGCCTTGGCCATACATCGCTTCGGCACCGATCGGCGTGGTGACATTCGGTGTACCGCAAATCATCGCATCGACGATTTTGCCCTTGATGCCCGCACCGAAACGCAACGGCGCCAGGCACACGCGAGCGGCCGACATCACTTGCAACGCGTCTTCTGCCCAGTTCATTACATGGAAACCTTGCGCCGCATTGTGCAGCGCGGTCGCCTTGGGTGGCGTGTAAGCCCCGTAGATGAGCAAACGAGCGGTGGGCAATTGCTCGCGGATCAGTGGCCAAATGGTGGTTTTCATCCAGAGCACCGCATCCCAGTTGGGCGCGTGACGGAAGTTGCCGATACTGAGGAAGTCCGTGCGCTCCTCAAAACCCGCCAGCGGCGCGCTCGGTGGATCGACCATCAACGGGCACCAGTGCAGCAGGCTGCGTGGCACCTTGAACTGCTCGACCAGCAACTCGATTTCCGTTTCGGAAATCATCAGGTTCAAGTCGCAGCGATACAACGCAGCGATTTCCCGTTTCGCCAGGTCGGTGTCGGCCATCAGTTCGAACTCTTCACGCAAGGCCGGTGCGAACAGCCCGCTGAAGTCATTGTCGTCGTCGCTGGCCTTCAACCGGTCCTTGAGTCGTTGATGCCGGGCATGGCGCAGGCTTTGCAAATCCTGCGTTCCGAGCACGCGCAAGGCATCGGGGCAGTGCTTCTCGACACGCCAGCCGAACTGTTCTTCCATCATGAATTGCTCGAACAGCACGATGTCCGGCGCCAGTTCGCGGACAAACACATCGAAACTGCTGTTGTTCAGTTCAATCGGCACTTCACGAATGCCCAGCGCCGTCAGGTCTTCCTGATGTTCGCCAGCGCCGGCGGGGCTGCTGAAGGTCACGTCCCAACCTTGTTGCAGAAACGTCCCGAGCAGTTGCATCACATACCCACCCGCCGCGGAAGAGCGTGGCTCGGGCCAGACGTAGCCGATAACCAGGACTTTGGTGGCGCGGGGCAGACTCATGCAGGGAGATTCCTTGAAGCGGGCAGGGGAATAAAAGCGGGGCGCAATTAAACCACAGCCGAGGACGATTCCTCAGCCCGCTCAACGAAGGCTAGGTAATAGCGAGAATGCCTTTGACCTTGTCGCGCAATTGATCAATGGAAAACGGTTTGCCGATCACATGCATTCCGGCGGGCACCTCAATATTTTCTGCGTAGCCGCTGGCAAACAGGACGGGCAGTTCCGGGCGTACCATGCGCGCCTGCGTGGCCAGTTCGCGGCCATCCATGACCGGCAAACCGACGTCGGTCATCATCAGATCGATGTATTGATCTTCATCATTGAGAAATTCCAGCGCCTGCTCGCATCCGTTCGCCTCCAGAACCTTGAATTCCAGCTCCTCCAGCACATCGACGATCAGCATGCGCACAATGTCGTCGTCTTCAACGACCAGGATGATGGATGTTTCAGCGGACATAATGGGGGTTCTCAACAGTTGAATTCGCAGTGACCGGCCGATCAAAAACGCCGGGCTCTAGCATGAGTAAGTAACGGACCCCGACAAGTTCCCGACCCCACTGGAAAAAGAATAGCCGTACCAGGGTGGACAAGGATAACCGCTCCTTTGCGCTGGGGCAGTTGAATGTAGGATTTAGCGCACAATCACGTCAGAAAATTGGATCAATGCGGCAGATTTGAGGCAGACTCCCTGGATTCCAACAGTTCGACAAGGCCCTCCCATGACCACTGCGTCTTCGGTTGACGAGCAACGATTTCGTAAACTCCTGAGCCGCAACGTCAGCCTGCCGTTGGGTGTCGGTGTGCTCAGTGCGGTGTTCTTTGTCTCGCTGATCACCTATCTGCTGTCGGTGATCCAGTGGGTCCAGCACACCGACCGGGTGATCAATAACGCCAATGAAGCGGTCAAGCTGACCGTCGATCTGGAGACCGGCATGCGCGGTTTCCTGCTCAGTGGCGACGAGAGATTTCTTGAACCCTACGAAACCGCCAAGCCGAGAGTCGCGGTAGCGGTCAAGACCTTGCTCGAACTGACGGCGGACAACCCGGTGCAAACCGACCGCCTGCAACGGCTCCAGGCCCTGCAGGATGAATGGGCGACTTACGCGCAGAACATGATCGACTTGCAGCATGCGGGCGGTGACTACCGCAGCGCCATCAAGGCCGGGCGCGGCAAACGCCTGACTGATGAAATCCGCAAGCAATTCGAAGACGTGATCGACATGGAGCAGCAGTTACGCGCCACGCGTAACGAAGAAGTGCGCCGCAGCACGATCTGGAGCATCAGCCTTTATCTGCTGTTCATTGTCGGCATCAGCGGGTTGCTCGCCTACATTGGCCGTCGGGATCTGCTCAACCTTTCGCAAAGCTACAGCGCCAACCTGGCCGCGCAGCAGGCCAGTGCCCATCGACTGGAACAGCAAGCCTGGCTGCGCAACGGCCAGACCGAGCTGGCCGAGCAAGTGCTGGGGCAACTGTCGCTCAATCTGCTGGGGCGCAACATTCTGCAGTTTTGCGCGCAATACCTCGGCACGGCGGTGGCGGCTATTTATGTACGTGAGGAGCATGGCGGCCTCAAGCGCATTGCCTCTTACGGTTTTTCCCGTGAGCAGGAAGCCCTTGAACAACAGATTTACAGCGACGAAGGGATTGTCGGGCAAGTGGCGCAACAGGCGAAGCTGATACGCCTCGACAACGTGCCAAGCAACTATTTCAAGGTCAGTTCCGGCCTCGGTGAAGGTTTGCCGCACAGTGTGCTGGTGGTGCCGACCAGTGATGACGATCGGGTCAACGGGGTCATCGAACTCGGCTTCCTGCGCCCGTTGAACGACCGCGACATCGAACTGCTCGAACTGATTGCCGGCAACATCGGCACTTCCATCGAGGCCGCGCGCTATCGTCAACGCTTGCAGGAAGTGCTGGCCGAAACCCAGCAACTCAACGAAGAACTGCAAGTTCAGCAAGAAGAGCTCAAGACCGCCAATGAAGAGCTTGAAGAGCAATCGAGGGTTCTCAAGGAATCCCAGGCGCACCTGGAAACCCAGCAGGTCGAGCTGGAGCAGACCAACGAACAGCTTGCCGAACAGGCCCAGACTCTGGCCGAGCAACGCGATGCCATGGACCTGAAGAACACCGAACTCAATCAGGCCCAGGCCCAGCTCGAAGAGCGCGCAGAAGAGTTGCAGCGCTCTAGCAAGTACAAGTCCGAATTCCTCGCCAACATGTCCCACGAATTGCGCACGCCGCTGAACAGTTCGTTGATCCTGGCCAAGTTACTGGCGGAAAACCCGCAGGAAAACCTCAGCGCCGAACAGGTCAAATTCGCCGAGTCGATCTATTCGGCCGGCAATGATTTGCTGAACTTGATCAACGACATTCTCGACATCTCCAAGGTCGAGGCCGGCAAGCTGGATATGCGTCCGGAAAACACCAGCGTCGCCCGCCTGGTGGACGGTTTGCGCGGGATGTTCCAGCCACTGGCGACGGACAAACAGCTGGATTTCCAGGTCGATGTGCAGCCCGGCGCACCGATTATGATTTTCACCGACCGCCAGCGTCTGGAGCAGGTGGTGAAAAATCTGTTGTCCAACGCGGTGAAGTTCACCGAGAAAGGCACGGTCAGCCTGACCGTCGCCAGCCAGCCCGGCGACGGCATTGCCTTTATCGTCCGCGATTCCGGGATCGGTATCGCACAAGAGCAGCAGGAAAGCATTTTCGAAGCGTTCCGCCAGGCCGACGGCACCACCAATCGCCGTTACGGCGGCACCGGGCTGGGCCTGTCGATTTCCCGTGATCTGGCGGCATTGCTCGGCGGTTCCATCAGCGTCACCAGCGAACCGGGGCAGGGCAGTGTGTTCACCCTGGTCTTGCCGCAGCAATACGTTGAACCGGGCGAGACGCCGGTCGAGCCGATGCAGGCCTCACCGGTTGCGATGGCGCCGAGAGCACCGGCGCCTGTCCTGGTGCCGCTGATCGCCGAAGTCGATATCCCGCGTTTCGACGATGATCGAGGCAAGGCACCTTTCACCACTCGCTGCATTCTGGTGGTGGAAGATGAGCCGAACTTCGCGCACATCCTCTACGATCTGGCCCACGAACTGGGTTATCAGTGCCTGGTGGCCCACGGCGCCGACGAAGGTTATGACCTGGCGAAGGAATACATTCCCGACGCCATCCTGCTGGACATGCGCCTGCCGGACCACTCCGGCCTGACCGTGTTGCAGCGCCTGAAGGAACACGCGGAAACCCGACACATCCCGGTGCACGTCATCTCGGTCGAAGACCGGGTCGAAGCCGCGATGCACATGGGCGCCATTGGTTACGCGGTCAAGCCGACTACCCGTGAAGAGCTCAAGGACGTGTTTGCCCGCCTCGAAGCCAAGCTGACCCAGAAGGTCAAACGCGTGCTGTTGGTGGAAGACGATGACTTGCAGCGCGACAGCATTGCCCGGTTGATCGGCGACGATGACATCGAGATCACTGCGGTCGGCCTCGCGCAGGATGCGCTGGACCTGCTGCGCACCACCGTTTTCGACTGCATGATCATCGACCTGAAACTGCCGGACATGTTGGGCAATGATCTGCTCAAGCGCATGTCCACCGAGGACATCTGTTCGTTCCCGCCGGTGATCGTCTACACCGGGCGCAACCTCACTCGCGATGAAGAGACCGAACTGCGCAAGTATTCGCGCTCGATCATCATCAAGGGTGCGCGCTCGCCGGAGCGTCTGCTGGATGAGGTCACACTCTTTTTGCACAAAGTCGAATCGCGGTTGTCCCATGAACGGCAAACGATGCTCAAGACCGCGCGCAGCCGCGACAAAGTCTTCGAGGGTCGCAAAGTGCTGTTGGTGGACGACGATGTGCGCAACATCTTCGCCCTCACCAGCGCGCTGGAGCAAAAGGGCGCAATCGTGGTCATTGGCCGGAACGGTCGTGAGGCGATTGAAAGACTGAATGAAGTGGAGGACATCGATCTGGTGTTGATGGATGTGATGATGCCGGAGATGGACGGTTTCGAGGCGACGAGCCTGATTCGTCAGGACCCGCGCTGGCGCAAGCTGCCGATCATTGCGGTGACGGCCAAGGCCATGAAGGACGATCAGGAGCGCTGCCTGCAGGCCGGCTCCAACGATTACCTGGCCAAGCCCATCGACCTGGATCGCCTGTTCTCGCTGATTCGCGTGTGGTTACCGAAGATGGAACGCATTTAGTGGAACGCAATTATTCAGTGGAGCGAAGTAGCGAAATCGAATTGCGGTTGTTGATCGAGGCGATCTACCTCAAATACAGCTACGACTTTCGTGATTATTCCGGCGCGTCGATCAAACGCCGCGTCCAGCATGCGTTGAGCCAGTTCGAGTGCGCGACCATTTCGGCGCTGCAGGAAAAGGTGCTGCACGATCCAACCGCGTTCATGCAGTTGCTGCAATTGCTGACGATCCCGGTCAGCGAGATGTTCCGCGACCCTTCGCACTTCCTCGCCATTCGCCAGGAAGTGGTGCCGCTGCTCAAGACCTACCCCTCGATCAAGATCTGGATCGCCGGTTGCAGCACCGGAGAAGAGGTGTACTCGATGGCGATTCTGCTGCGCGAGGAAGGTTTGCTCGATCGCACCATCATCTATGCCACCGACATCAATCCGCGCTCGCTGGACAAGGCCAAGCAGGGGATTTTCTCCATGGAGAATGTCCGGGCCTACACTCATAACTACCAGCAGGCAGGTGGCCAGCGTTCATTCGCCGACTACTACACGGCGGCGTATGGCTACGCGATTTTCGACAAGAGTTTGTGTGAGAACGTGACCTTCGCCGACCACAGCCTGGCGACCGATAGTGTCTTTTCAGAAACTCAGTTAATTTCGTGCCGTAATGTTTTGATTTATTTCAATAAAAAACTTCAGGACAGGGCGTTCGGGTTGTTCCACGAATCCCTTTGTCATCGCGGTTTTCTGGTGCTCGGCAGCAAGGAAACCCCGGATTTTTCGGCCTTCGGCAACCAGTTCGAGCCGTTGGTCAAACAAGAACGGATCTACCGTAAATCATGAACAGTGCAGCGAAATTGCCTTCTGTGGAGGCTATCGTGATCGGGGCTTCGGCCGGTGGCGTGGAGGCGTTGCTGAGCATCCTCAGCCCTCTGCGCGAAGGCTTCGTGCTGCCGATCATCGTGGTGCTGCACCTGCCGGACGAGCGTCGCAGCCATCTCGCCGACGTGTTTTCCCGAAGAGTCGCCATGCGCGTTGTCGAGGCCCATGACAAGACGCTGATTGAAGCGGGCACGCTGTATTTCGCCACGCCGGGCTATCACTTGTCGGTGGAGCAGGACCGCAGCTTTTCCCTGAGCCTGGAAGACCGCGTGCATTATTCGCGGCCCGCCATCGACTTTCTGTTCTCGTCGGCGGCGGATGCCTACGGTCCCGCCCTGGCCGCCGTGCTGTTGACCGGCGCCAACCGCGATGGCGCCAGCGGTCTGGCCGAGGTCAAGCAGCGTGGTGGTCTGACCATCGTCCAGGATCCGAAAGAAGCCCAAGTCGCGACCATGCCCCTGGCGGCGCTGGATGTTCACCAGCCAGACCATGTTCTCCCTATCAACGATATCGGCCGTCTGCTTGTCGAGCTGGAACGAATAGCATGCTAAGTAACATCCAAGCCAAACTGCTGATTGTCGACGATCTGCCGGAGAACCTGTTGGCGCTCGAAGCGCTGATCAAACGCGAAGACCGCATCGTCTACAAAGCCTTGTCCGCCGACGAAGCCTTGTCGCTGCTGCTGCAACACGAATTCGCCATGGCCATTCTCGACGTGCAGATGCCTGGCATGAACGGCTTCGAACTGGCCGAGTTGATGCGCGGCACGGAAAAAACCAAGAACATCCCGATTGTGTTCGTCAGCGCCGCCGGCCGTGAGCTGAACTATGCGTTCAAGGGCTACGAAAGCGGCGCCGTGGACTTCCTGCACAAGCCGCTGGATATCCACGCGGTCAAGAGCAAGGTCAACGTGTTCGTCGATCTGTTCCGCCAGAGCAAGGCCATGAAGCAGCAGGTCGAAGCGCTGGAGCAGAGCCGCCGCGAGCAGGAAGCGCTGCTTAAACAGTTGCAGAGCACCCAGCAGGAACTGGAGCAGGCGGTGCGCATGCGCGATGACTTCATGTCCATCGTCGCCCACGAAGTGCGTACGCCGCTCAACGGCCTGATCCTCGAAACCCAGCTGCGCAAGATGCACCTGGCGCGCGACAACGCCGCAGCGTTCACCCTGGAAAAGATGCACGCGATGGTCGACCGCGACGAGCGGCAGATCAAAAGCCTGATTCGCCTGATCGAAGACATGCTCGATGTGTCGCGCATTCGCACTGGCAAGCTGTCAATCCGACCGACACGCTTCGATCTGTCGGCGCTGGTGCGCAACTTGTTACAAAATTTCGCCCCGCAGATCGATGCCGCCGAATCCTCGGTCACCCTGGACGCCGAGCATCCGGTGGAGGGCAATTGGGACGAATTTCGCATAGAACAGGTGATTTCCAACCTGCTGACCAACGCCTTGCGATACGGCGCGAAGAGCCCGATCACCGTGAAGGTGTACAGTGAGAGCGGTCAGGCGCGGGTGGACGTACGCGATCAGGGGATCGGCATTGGTGAAGAAAACCAGAAGCGTATTTTCCAGCAGTTCGAACGGGTTTCGGCCAAACACGCCGTCGCCGGGCTGGGCCTGGGGTTGTTTATTTCAGAACAGATTGTGACCGCCCATGGCGGTACCATTACCGTCGAGAGCCGGATTGGCGAAGGCGCCTTGTTTCGCGTTTGTCTGCCGCTGTAGGAAAACAGCCATTTAAACGCAACCTCTGATCGACCTCACGGTCGTATCAGCAGCTATTGACCGAACAAAGGCTACCCATGAGTGAAGATGCACAAGATGTCGTACTGATCGTCGAAGATGACCCCTCCATCCTGATGGTGCTGTCGGCCTACCTGTCGGGTGAGGGTTACCGGGTATTGCAGGCCGAAAACGGCGAGCAGGCCTTCGAGATTCTGGCGAGCAAGCCGCATCTGGACATGATGATCACCGACTTCCGACTGCCGGGCGGGATCTCCGGCGTGCAGATCGCCGAACCCGCCGTGAAACTGCGACCGGAGCTCAAGGTGATTTTCATCAGCGGCTACCCGCAGGAAATCCGCGAGACCGACAGTCCGATCACGCGCACGGCGCCGATTCTGGGTAAGCCGTTTGATCTGGATGTGTTGCAGGAAATAATGCAGGACATGCTGTCCTGAGTATGGCTCGACAGGTTGTCCCAGACCTGTAGGAGCCGGCTTGCTGGCGATGGCGTAAGTTCTGACACTGCGCGTTATCGTTCTTCGCGGGCGAGCCTCGCTCCTACAATGCTGCGTCGTGTTGCCCCGATCCTGTAGGAGCCAGCTTGCTGGCGATGGCGACCGCAAGATCAGCGATGATTTAAAGCCCTTGCTGCAGGGCCGGATCGTCGGGATTGAGCTGTTCGAGTTGTGCCAACAGAATCTGCACGTTTTGCAGTTGTCCGCTTTCTTTCCAGTAGTTGATCAACAACACCCGTGCCTTGCGGTCGGCCGGATGGCGCTGGACGATTTCCTGCAACTGTTTCTGCGCCGCTTCCAGCTCTTGTTCGCCGTGTAGCGTGGTGGCGAGGTCGTAGCGGTAATCCTTGTTGTCCGGTTCCAGCTCCACGGCTTTGGACAGGCCGAGCAGGGCGAACTCACTCTGCCCGTGATGCAGCAACCAGAGCCCCAGGGCATGTTGCAGGTAGGCAGAGTCGGGTTGAGCCTTCAATTGTTTGGCCAATAGCAGCCGGGCGGCTTCGCCTTGGCCCTGTTTGTCCAGCACCTCGATCTGCATCACCAGTGCAGGCAGATTGTCAGGTGCAAGGCGCAAAGTGTTCTCGAGCGCCTGTTGCGCCGCCTTGAATTCGCCGTTGTGCAGATGCAGCCGGGCCAGCTGGTACTGGTTGTCCGCGCTGTCGGGCGCACTCGTGAGCACTTGCTCCCACGCGTCGATCGCCTGCTGCAACGGCCCAAAGTACAAGCCAAGGTCGTCCGGCGACAGTCCAAGCAATGCGTTCACGGCGGCAAACCGCACGCTTTGTTCGCTGTCATCGAGCAACGGGCCCAACAGCAGGCTGCGCTGCCCGCTGGGGACTAAACCGCTGATGCTTTTGATCGCAGCGATGCGCACCTCGGCCGCCGGGTGTTGCAGGTCTGCGTCTGCCAGTTTCAGGGCGAGCGGGCTGGGATAATTGGGCAGTTCGGCATGCAGCCAGACACGGCGTTTGGGCGAAATGTCAGGGCGACCCAATTGCTGGTACAAAACCCGCGCTGCGCCCGGTTGCCCGGCCCGCGCCTGGGCCAGCGCTTCGCTGAAACCGCGCTTGATCGCCTCCGGCACCACGGGCGTTGTGCTGCGCAGCAACAGCCACGCAAGGCCGATGGCGAACAGGACACAGAGGCTGATGATCAGGTAGCGGCGGGACTGGGGCATGCAGGAATCCGGTAGCAGGCAAGCTTTTGCAAGGTTGCCAGCTTCGGTCAGGCCGGGCTGTGAGTCAAACCCTGAGGCCATTGCGCGGCGAATAGTCAGTATTTTTCCTACAAGTGCTGTCGACACTGAAACCCTGTCGAGCCGCCGAAGCAGTGACTACGCTTGCTGGAGATGACCCGATGAGCGCTCCCATGCAACCGCTGCTTCAATACTTCAAGGCAATACTCAACCCTGGCCCAGGGGTGGTGTTGTTCGCCTTGAGAACCATTGCGGCCGGGCTGTTGACGCTGTACCTGGCGTTCCTGTTCGACCTCGACCAACCCAAGTGGTCGATCATGGCGGTGGTCATCGTCAGTCAACCATTGGGCGGAATGGCCCTGGCCCGCAGTTTCGGTCAGGTCATCGGCACCACACTCGGGGCCGTCGTCGCGGTGGTGATCATGGCCATTTTTCCCCAGGCGCCGTTGCCTTTCATCGTGACCCTGGCCTTGTGGCTGGCGTTGTGTACCGCCGGCGGCACCTTGTTGCGCTACACCAGTTCCCAGGCATTTGTCCTGAGCGGCTACACGGCGGTGGTCGTGGCACTGCTGGCAGTACCTGATCAGGACGGCACGTTCCTGTTGGCCGTGACCCGCGTCACCGAAACCTTGTTGGCGGTGGCCTGCGTGTGTGTGGTCAGCCTGCTCACCGCGCGCCCGGAAACCGTGGCCCGGGACTATTTCGCCAAAATCGATCAAGTCATCAAGCTGCTGGCAACCCATGCCGCTGCGGTCATTCGCACCGAAGAAAGCGAGGCTGACTTTCACCGCCGGCAGATGCAACTGTTGGGGGAAATCAGCGCGCTTGAAGGCGTGCGCCGGCATTTGTATTTCGACGCGCCACGGTTACGCAGCGCCAATGGTCTCGTGCAGCTACTGGGTAATCAGCTCGTGTTGCTGACCTCGCGCCTGACGGCGCTGCGTCACCAGCGAGAACTGCTGACCGAGCGTTGGCAAGGGGCATTACCCGAGGAAATCCAGCGTTTGCGCGCCGAAGAGCTGGCCTTCCTCGATCAACTGGCCCTGCAAGGGCGCTCGCTGTCGAGCGAGGCGCGGCACCATTTCGCGGCGCTGCAACAGCGTTTCGATGATCAGGCTTATAAGGCCGAACAACTCACCGAAACAATGCCTGCCACGTTGCGCTCCCTGGCCTGGGCACTGCGCTGGGAACAGGCCCGGATGTTGGAGCAACTGGGGCAGATGCTGGAGCTGAGCGACGCAATCCAGGAAGAGCGGGCGGCCAGTTGCGTCTTTCGCGGCCAGGATAATCCGTTGCATCTGGACTATACGTTGGCGGCAATGAACGCAATCCGCGCCTTTACTGCATTGGTGGTGGCCGGATTCATCTGGATCGAGACCGGTTGGGACGGGGCTCGGGGCGGGATGATTGTGGTGGGGATTCTCTGTTCGCTGATGGCGACTTTCCCTCGGCCATTACTGGCCAGCCAAAGCTTTGCCAGGGGGTTGGGTCTGTCGTTGGTGGTGTCGGCGCTCTATCTGTTCTTGCTGATTCCGATGATCAATAGCTTCGAGCTGCTGGCCTTGCTGCTCGCTCTGTTGCTGTATGCCGTCGCGGTGGGGCTGTCGAGCCCGCCAACCACGGGCACCGGCATCGGCCTCGGATTGACGACGATGCTGTTGCTGGGCCCGCAAAACGTCGGCGTCGGGCAAAACACCGCGATTCAGTGGTTCGAGTTTGCCGGCGCCTACATCAGTGCCGCTGCACTTGCACTCAGTGTCTATGCCTTGATCTTCCCGTTCCGACCCGTCTTGCGGATGCGTCGGCTGTTCAATGAGAACTGCCAGCAGGTCTACGCTTTGCTGAAGACCCCGGCCACCGACGAGCAACAATTTGCGTTTGAAAGCCGCATGGTCGACCGCCTGACCATGATGTTGGGGTTGTTGCCGGCGATCAGTGACAAGCATTCCAGAGACCTGTTTGAAGTCAGCCTCGGGTGCATGGCACTGGGCGTGGCGTTGAATCAGCTCAGGCAACAGGCGCAAGACAACACGTTGCTCAGTACCGATCAATTGAACCGTTTGCTGGCGGCGGTCCGCGAAACAGGGCGATTGATTGCCGGGCGCGCCGGAATCGACCTTGAACGGTTGCTGGAAAACCTGCATGTCCTGGGTGATGAAATGGACGACTTGCATCTGGACGTTCATGAACACCTGTGGTCGGTCTTCAGGATGCGCGTGGCGCTATTGATTGTGGTGTCGTTTCTGGAGCGATACCGCGCCTGGTTTCAACCCGCCGAACAGGAAGGAGACCCCATCCTTGCCCATTGACCTGGAAGTAGGCGGCGTCTATTTGCCGCCGATCGCGCAGGCGCTGTTGCTGGCCTTGCCGATTTTCCTGCTACTGGACTGGACCTTGCGCCGTCTTGGTGTGTTGCGGTTCGTCTGGCACGAAGCCTTGTTCGAAGGTGCGTTGTACGCCTGCGTTTGCGCGACGCTGATTCTGGTGATGGGAGCTTGATGCCTTGAAGAAGATCCTTGCCCGGCTCACAACAGTGGCGGTGGTGCTGCTGGCCTTTGTGCTCGGCTGGTTCGCCTGGGAGCATTACACCCGCGCACCCTGGACTCGCGATGCACGGGTGCGGGCTGATGTGGTGACCTTGTCCGCCGATGTATCGGGTCGGATTGTCGCGCTGAGGGTTCAGGACAATCAGCATGTCGACAAGGGCCAGTTACTGCTGGAGATCGACCCGGCTCGCTACATCCTCGCAGTGGAGCATGCCAAGCGTTCGGTGGAGGTTTCGAAGGCCACTCTCGGCCAATCCGAAGCAACGATTGTCGCCAGCGAAGCGCTGCTGCGCCAGCGTCAGAGTGAAGAGCGCCGGCGGCGAACACTCAAGCAACGCTTCGCGATTTCGGGCGAAGAATGGGAAAAGTCCAGCACAGAGGTGGCGGTAGCACAGGCCGAGTTGCTGCGTAACCAGGCCAACCTGGGGCTGGCGCAGGCCAATGTGCAATTGGCTGTCGCGGCCTTGACCCAGGCGGAACTGGATTTGCAGCGTACCCGGGTCGAAGCGCCCGTCAGCGGCTACGTCACCAACCTGCTGACCCGACAGGGCGACTATGCCGCGGCCGGGGGCGCATTGTTGGCGTTGGTGGACAGCGATTCGTTTTATGTCAGCGGTTATTTCGAAGAAACCAAGCTGCCGAGAATCGGGGAGGGGGATCGGGTCAGGATCGAATTGATGAGCGGCGAAACCTTCGGCGGCACGGTGCAAAGCATTGCCTTTGCCATCGCCGACCGCGAGAACCTGCCCGGCGGCCGCCTGCTGGCCAACATCAACCCCAGTTACACCTGGGTCAAACTGGCGCAACGGGTGCCGGTGCGGATAAAAATCGACGCCGACTATGCCGGCAAGGACAAACTGAGGGCGGGGACAACGGCCACTGTGACCGTGCAGGAAACCCGCACCTCCCAAAATCACCCCTGATCCCCCGTAGGAGCCGGCTTGCTGGCGATGGTCGTTAACGATAATGCGTACGGATTGTTTCACTGCGGCGCACTTGAGACCATCGCCAGCAAGCCGGCTCCTACAATGGACTGTGTTGAGGCTGAAAATGAAGTAATCCTTAAGACCCCCCAAAAAAAGCCCCGCGACCGAATGAGGCGCAGGGCTAAAAAATTGGTTGGTTGCGACCAGCCAAAAGAGCTCTATAACGTGTTACTTGCTGGCGACCGTCTCTGGTTGCCAACCGCCACCCAGGGCCTTGTAGATCGCGACGATACCGCGATACAGATCGACCTCGGCCTGGGCCTGAGTGTCTTCCGCCGCCAGACGTTCGCGTTGGGCATCGAGCAGGACAAGGAAGTCCGCCGTGCCTTCGCGGTAGCGAATTTCAGCCAGGTCGGCTGCCGCGCGGCTTGATTCACTCTGACGAATCAGCGAAATCAGGCGTTGCTGGCGTTTGCCGTAATCACTGAAGGCGTTTTCCGATTCTTCCAGCGCCAGCAGCACTTGTTGCTCGTAGGTCGCCAAGGCGCCTTCGGCATCCGCGTCGGCACCGCGGATACGGGCTCGAACACTGCCCAGGTCAAACGCCGCCCAAGTGATACTTGGGCCCAGCGCCCAGGCGTTGGCCGCCGAGGAGCCGATCTGCGAACCACGTCCGGCGGTCCAGCCGAGGAAGCCGCTGAGGCTGACCCGCGGGAACAGATCCGCCTTGGCCACGCCAATACGCGCCGTGGCCGAAGCCAGTTTGCGCTCGGCGCTGAGAACGTCCGGACGACGTTGCAGCAGTTCGCCTGGATTACCGATCGGCAGCGCTTTGGCAATCGCCGGCAAGTCTTTCGGGCTCAAGTCGACGGTCAGCTTGTCCGGACGTTCACCCAACAAGGTGGCGATACGGTTTTTCTGCCGAACCTGTTCGGCCTGCAATTGCGGCACGCTGGCTTCCACGGACGCCAGGCGTGCGTCGGCGCGGACCACATCGAGCTGATCGCCGACGCCGGCATCGCGCAGGCTTTCGGTGATCTTGCGCGACTCCTGCTGGTTGTTCAGGTTGGCCAGGGCAATTTTTTCCCGCAGTTGCGCACCGCGCAGCTGACCGTAGGCATCCACCAACTCGGCAATCATGGTGACTTGCAGTTGGTACAGATCCGCTTCGGCCGCTTGCTGTTCGGCGTCGCTGGATTCCAGGTTGCGCTGGATGCGACCAAACAGGTCCAGTTCCCAGGCCATGTCCAGACCCAGGTCATAGCGTTCGCTATTGACCCGTTTGGTGGTCTCGCCCGGAATCTGGCCTTTGCCCAGATCACTGCTGACGCGGCTGGTGATGGTCGGCATGGCGTCATTGCTGACGTCATCGCGGATCGCCCGGGCCGCCTTCCAGCGAGCGAAGGCGACGCGCAAGTCACGGTTGCCTTGCAGCGATTGCGTCACCAACTGGTTGAGGGTCGGGTCTTCAAACTGCTGCCACCAGATGCCTTCGAAACGTGAGCGGTCGAAGTTTTTCTGACCCGCAGCGCCATCGGTGGCGGTGGTGATGTTGGCCGGTTCAGTGGCCGGGGTCTTGTAGTCCGGGCCGACGGCACAGGCACTCAGGGCCAGTACCAGCAGGCTCGGCAGGAAGGCTTTCAGGCTCATTGTTGCGCCTCCAGTTTCAGGGCTTTGGCCGCTTTGCGCTGCTCGCCGCGTTCCACGAAATTACGGATCAACACGTAGAACACTGGCGTCAGCAACAGGCCGAAGAAAGTCACCCCGAGCATCCCGGAGAACACCGCCACACCCATGGCGTGACGCATCTCGGCACCGGCACCGCTGGAGAACACCAGTGGCACCACACCCATGATGAACGCGAAGGAGGTCATCAGGATCGGCCGCAGACGCAGGCGGCAGGCTTCAAGCACCGCAGCCAGCGGGTTCATGCCTTCTTCCTGTTTGTCCTTGGCGAACTCGACGATCAGAATCGCGTTCTTACAGGCAAGTCCCACCAGTACGATCAAGCCGATCTGGGTGAAGATGTTGTTGTCGCCTCCTGAAGCAATCACACCGGTGATGGCCGACAGCAGGGTCATCGGTACGATCAGGATCACCGCCAATGGCAGGCTCCAGCTTTCGTACTGCGCCGCGAGTACCAGGAACGCCAGCAATACGCAGAGCGGGAACACGAACAGTGCGGTGTTGCCGGACAGAATCTGCTGGTAAGTCAGGTCGGTCCATTCGTAGGTCATGCCGTTCGGAAGTTCTTCCTTGAGCAGTTTCTCGATGGCTTTTTCGGCCTGGCCGGAGCTGTAGCCTGGGGCTGCCGCACCGTTGATTTCAGCGGTGATAAAGCCGTTGTAGTGCATGACGCGGTCCGGGCCCGAGGTGTCGCTGACCTTGATGAAGGTCGCCAGCGGGATCATCTCGCCTTTGTTGTTACGCACTTTCAGCTGACCGATCTGGTCCGGTTCGAGGCGGAACTGCTGCTCGGCCTGGACGTTGACCTGATAGGTACGGCCGAAGCGGTTGAAGTCGTTGGCATACAGCGAACCCAGGTAGATCTGCAGGGTGTCGAAGATGTCGCTGACGGCCACGCCGTGAGTCTTGGCTTTTTCCCGGTCGATGGCGGCATCGACTTGCGGCACGTTCACCGTGTAGCTGGTGAACAGGCCTGCCAGTTCCGGCACACCGTGGCTCTTGGTGATGATGTTCATGGTTTCTTTGTACAGCTCGTCGTAGCCCAGGTTGCCCCGGTCTTCGATCTGCAGGCGGAAACCACCGATGGTGCCAAGGCCTTGTACCGGCGGCGGCGGGAAGATCGCCATGTAGGCTTCCTGAATCCCGGCGAACTGGCCGTTCAATGCACCGGCAATCGCACCGGCGGACATGCTCGGGTCTTTACGCTCGTCGAACGGTTTCAGGGTCACGAACACGATGCCGGCGTTAGGGCTGTTGGTGAAACCGTTGATGGACAGGCCCGGGAACGCTACCGCACTTTCCACGCCAGGCTGTTTCAGGGCCAGGTCGGACATGCGTTTGATCACGTCTTCGGTACGGTCCAGGCTGGAAGCGTCCGGCAGTTGCGCGAAAGCCACCAGGTATTGCTTGTCCTGGCCAGGTACGAAACCGGTCGGGGTGTGGGCGAAACCGAAGAAGGTCAGCACCATCAGGCCTGCGTACAACAGCAGGGCAATACCGCTGCTGCGGATAACCCGGGCTACGGTGCCGACATAGCCATGGCTGGCGCGTTCGAAGAACCGGTTGAACGGACGGAACAGCCAGCCGCCCAATAGTTTATCGAGCACTTTGGTAAAGCGATCTTTCGGCGCACTGTGGCTCTTGAGCAGCACGGCGGCCAGGGCAGGGGACAGTGTCAGCGAGTTGAACGCCGAGATCACGGTCGAGATGGCAATGGTCAGGGCAAACTGTTTGTAGAACTGGCCGGTGAGTCCGGAAATGAACGCCGCCGGGATAAATACCGCACACAGCACCAGCGCCGTCGCGATGATCGGCCCGGTCACCTCTCGCATGGCTTTCTTGGTGGCTTCTACGGGCGTTTCTCCCAGCTCGATGTGCCTTTCCACGTTCTCCACCACCACGATGGCGTCGTCCACCACGATGCCGATGGCCAATACCAGGCCGAACAGCGACAAGGCGTTCAGCGAGAAGCCGAACAAGTGCATCACCGCAAACGTACCGATCAGCGAAACCGGCACCGCCACCAACGGAATGATCGAGGCACGCCAGGTTTGCAGGAACAGGATCACGACCAGAACCACAAGGATCAGTGCTTCGAAGAGGGTGTGAACCACCGCTTCGATGGAGCCGCGCACGAAGATCGTCGGGTCATAAACGATGCTGAAGTCCATGCCTTCCGGGAAGCTCTTCTTCAGCTCCGCCATCTTGTCGCGCACTTCGTTGGAGATTTCGATCGCGTTGGAACCAGGACGCTGGAAGATCGGGATCGCCACCGCCGGCTGGTTGTTCAGCAAGGAACGCAGGGCGTATTGGCTGGAACCCAGCTCGACGCGCGCGATGTCTTTCAGTCGGGTGATTTCACCGTTGTCGCCGGAGCGAATGATGATGTTCTCGAACTCTTCTTCGGAAACCAGACGACCCTGAGTGTTGACCGACAGCTGGAACGCGGTGGCATTCGGCGCAGGCGGGGCACCCAATGCACCGGCAGCGACTTGACGGTTTTGTTCGCGGATCGCGGTTACGACATCGGTCGCGGTCAGATTGCGCGAAGCGGTTTTGTTCGGATCGAGCCATACCCGCAACGAGTAGTCGCCCATACCAAACAGCTGCACATCACCGACACCGCCCAGACGCGCCAGCTCATCCTTGATATTGAGCAACGCGTAGTTGGACAGGTAGAGCATGTCGTAGCGTTTGTCCGGCGAGGTCAAGTGCACGACCATCGTCAGGTCGGGCGACGCCTTGTCCACGGTGATACCGATGCGCGTCACTTCTTCTGGAAGTTTTGGCTCGGTCCGGGTCACGCGGTTCTGCACCTGCACCTGTGCGTTGTCCAGGTCGGTGCCCAGCGCGAAGGTGATGGTCAGGGTGATCTTGCCGTCAGCGGTGGACTGCGAGGACATGTACAACATGTTCTCGACGCCGGTGATGGCTTGCTCCAGAGGAGCAGCCACGGTTTCACCGATGACTTTTGGGTTGGCACCCGGGAAGTTGGCACGGACCACAACGGTCGGTGGCACGACTTCCGGGTATTCGCTGATCGGCAACTGGAACAGCGAGATGGCACCGGCGATCAGGATCAGCAGCGACAGCACCGCTGCAAAGATCGGCCGTGAAATGAAGAATTGGGAAAAATTCATCGGAGTCGTTATCCCTTAACCGCGTGGGGTTGCAGCAGCCAGTTTCACAACCGAACCCGGCGCGACCTTGGCAGGTGCGACTTGGGGCAGGTTGCTGGCTTCCAGCGCTTGTCGTTGTTGTGCGAGTGCCGCGAGGGTTTGTTCGCTGGCCATCGGGATCACTTCAGGGGTGACTGGCGAACCGGGACGTACCCGTTGCAGGCCCTTGACGATGATCGTGTCGTCCTTGTTCAGACCGTTGCGCACGATGCGCAGCCCTTCGATTTTCGGACCCAGCTCGACCGCGCGGTAGGCGGTTTTGTTGTCCGCATCCATCACCAGCACGAACTTTTTACCGAGGTCGGTACCGACCGCTTCATCGTTGATCAACACGGCGGAGTAGGTGCCGCTGCCGACCAGTTTCAGACGCGCATAAAGGCCCGGGGTGTAAGCGCCGTCGCTGTTGTCGAACACGGCGCGGCCACGGATGGTGCCGGTTTTCGGGTTGACCTGGTTGTCGACGAAGTTCATCACGCCCTGGTGCGGGTTGCCGTCTTCGTTGGACAGGCCGAGGTAAACCGGAGTGGTTGCACCACGTTTGCCCTGGCGAGCGAGTTGGGTGTATTTGAGGAACACACGCTCGTCAGCGTCGAAGTAGGCGTAGACCTTGTCGGTGGACACGACGCTGGTCAGCGCGGTGGTATCGGCGGTCACCAGGTTGCCGGCGGTGATTTCGGCACGGCTGACACGGCCGCTGATCGGTGCGGTGACGCGGGTGAAACTCAGGTTCAGTTTCGCCAGGTCCAGTTGTGCCTGAAGGGCACCGACTGCAGCGCGGGCTTCTTGTGCAGCACTCGTGCGCGAATCGGCCAGCTCGGCGGAAATCGCATTGCTGGTACGCAGACGCTCACCGCGCTGGGCTTCGTTTTCGCTGCGGGTCGCATTGGCGCGCGACTGAGCGACCAGCGCTTCGAGACGGCGGACCTCGGCCTGGAAGGGACGCGGGTCGATCTGGAACAGCAAGTCGCCTTTCTTGACCAGCGCGCCTTCAGTGAAAGCAACGTCATCGATCTGACCGGAGACCCGTGGACGAATCTCTACCGTTTCCGGCGCTTCAAGGCGCCCGGTGAATTCGTCCCACTCATTGACCGGTTGTTCCAGCACCTTGGCGACGCTGACTTTCGCCGCAGGCATGGTCGCGGCAGACTCCGGAGCCTTGCCGCAAGCGCTCATCACCACTACGGCCAGCAGGGCCAACGGGAAGCGCAAATGTTTGAGTGACTGTTCCATGGATGCATCCGCCAATGTATTGAGATGGGCGGATGATGCTCGGCGGGTTGGTGTCGCACGAATCGAATGAAGCGAAGGTAACTATCATTCGGAATGATATAAGCGCGGTGCGAGCCCTCTAGCATGCACCTCGGGTTGGAACGCGATCAATGTGTTTGACGGCAATTCTGTGTTGCGGGGAATGCAAGGAATCGGCGTGAGACCGAGTCGCTCCCTTCGCGGGCAAGCCTCGCTCCTACAGGAATACGCAACTGCCTGTAGGAGCGAGGCTTGCCCGCGAAGAGGCCATCAGCGCCAACAGAAGATCAGGATCAGGCCAAACTATCCGGATCCCCAAAGAACATCTGAATCCGCGACCTCAACCAACGCTCACCCGGGTCATTGTCCTGCGACCCACGCCACGCCATGTGCAATTCAAAGCTGCGCACCGGCAACGGCGGATCTTCCGCCCGCACACCGCCTGCTGCCGTCAATGCGTCAGCCGTGTAATCCGGCACCGTCGCGACGATATCCGTCCCGCTGAGGAGCGTGCTGAGTCCGTTGAACTGCGGCACCGCGAGTACCACGTGACGTTTGCGCCCGAGTTTTTCCAGTTCTTCATCTATAAAGCCGCTCAAGTCACCGGCGAACGACACCAGCGCATGGGGGCGGGCGCAGAAATCATCCAGGCTCAACGGGCCCGGCACTGTATCGGCACGCAACAGTTTGGGCATGCTGCGGCGCAGCACTTTACGCTTGGCGTTGGCCGGCAGGTCGGCGGTGTAGCTGACGCCGATTGAAATCTCGCCCGAGGCCAGCAGGCTTGGCATCAGGATGTAGTTGGCCCGCCGCACCACCAGCACAATCCCGGGCGATTCGGCGCGCAGGCGTTTGAGCAGCATCGGCAACAAAGCGAACTCGACATCGTCCGACAGGCCGATGCGGAACACCGCCGTACTGGTCGCCGGGTCGAACTCTGCTGCGCGGCTGACAGCCGTGGAAATCGAATCCAGGGCCGGGGAGAGCAGGGCGAAGATCTCCACCGCCCGCGCGGACGGTTCCATGCTGCGCCCGGTTCGCACGAACAATGGATCATCGAACAGCCCGCGCAGGCGCGAGAGCGCAGCACTGATCGCCGGCTGGCCGAGGAACAATTTCTCCGCAGCGCGGGTCACACTGCGTTCGTGCATCAGTGTTTCGAAAACGATCAACAGGTTCAGGTCGACACGACGCAGGTCATTACGATTCATCTGGAGTCCTGGCAGAGTCATCAAGCTTGACGGGAGCAGCCATATGAGAACAATGGCCGGCATGAATATTACGGGGAAAGGCTGCTACTCTGCACCGAGTAATTCAGTTTTCCTACAAAGGCTGCTTCGGTTTCTTACGACATTTGAAGATGTCGCCGGCGCTGCGGAATCAATGACAGGCATGTCGACTATTAATAGCCACTGATAGTCTTGGGTAGAAAGCCCAGATAGAGTTCAGGGCATTAGAGGTTTCTTTGACGAGGTTTGCGATGTCCCGCACGATCCGTTTTCACAAGTTTGGTCCAGCCGAGGTGCTCAAATGCGAAGAGCATGCGGCCGCTCTCCCTGCACCGGGCGAAGTGCAGGTGCGCGTCGAGGCGATTGGCATCAGCTGGTACGACATACTCTGGCGCCAGAACCTGGCGTCCTCCCATGCTCGCTTGCCTTCAGGCCTTGGCCATGAAATGTCCGGCGTCGTGACGGCGGTTGGCGATGGCGTCGATGATCTGGCGGTTGGCGACAAGGTCGCCAGTTTCCCGGCTGAAAGTCCGAACGACTATCCCGTCTATGGCGAGCAAATCGTTCTGCCGCGCTCGGCACTGACCCGTTATCCGGACGTGCTGAGCCCGATTGAAGCGGCGGTGCATTACACGCCGCTGTTGATTGCTTACTTTGGTTATGCCGATCTGGCACGGGTCAAGCCTGGGCAATTTGCCCTGGTGACTGACGCGAGCCACTGCGCCGGGCCTTCATTCGTCCAATTGGGTAAAGCCTTGGGTGTACGGGTGATTGCCGCCACGAAAACGGCCGAAGAGCGTGAATACCTGCTGTCGCTGGGTGCCGAGAAAGTCATCGTCACCGAGGAAGAAGATCTGCTCATGCGGATCAACAAGATCACCGATAACCGCGGTGTCGATGTGGTGTTCGATGGCCTGGGCGGCCCGCAGATGTCGCTGCTCGGCGATGTGCTCGCGCCTCGCGGCAGCCTGGTGCTGTATGGCCTGCAAGGTGGTAACCAGACGCCATTCCCGGCCTGCGCAGCGTTCCAGAAGAATATTCAGTTCTTTGTACACTGCATCGGCAATTTCACCGGCAAGCCGGAGTTGGGCATCATTCAGGACCAGGTTGCACTGCAACGGGCCTTGCGCGACATCAACCAGATGACCGCCGATCGCGTGCTGCTGCCGCTCAAGACTCGGGTCTTCCCGTTTTCCGAGTTTGTCGAAGCACACCGCTACATGGACGAATGCCCATGCCGCGAGCGGGTCGCCCTTCAGGTCGAACCTGCGTAACAGCCCCTGAAAAAGTCCGTGCCTGCACGGACTTTTTTTTTGCCCCTCGCAAAACATTGAGACGTCTCATCGATCTGTCGATGGGTCAGTTCAGCAACTGAACTGGTTTTTGCTCTCGATCTGTATCTTCTAATCAGCATCTAAGCCTTGATAATTGAATGATTACTTTCATCTCAAGGAATGAGTCATGTCTGGGTGTCAGGCTGATACTTTTCAATGCACATTGTTAATAGATATCCGACCAACAGTAATTCTTTGCGCAGCTTTCAAAAAGACATGTGCGGCTTCTATCTTTATTTCTTGTGCTACCTATCTGTGGGACGTTGTCGGACATTTCCTAGGATGTTCTGTTAAGTCGCCAGATGCCGGTGGTACGGGGCTTTTGCGCCATCCGGCTTCGGCGCATGCAGCGTCGGCGATCAACTATTTCAAATAATTACCAAAAGTATAAGTGCTAGCCTTTGACAATAATGTCCAGCACTTCATCCGTGTCAGACAATCCGCTGTGCAGTGCATATCGCTGTTTATGCAGTACTGAACTTACGAGCATCAGGTAAATAAAGATGACCCATATCCATGATCAGGCGATGAACTATGTCTATCAGCAAATGCTGCAACGCTTGCTGAGTTTTTTCTCTCGGGCCGAACGCACGGCATTACAACTGATGATCCAGCGTCTGGTGGTGGCCGCGGGAGGCATGGAGCGCATTGGCGATTACAAGGTGCTGGCGATCCAGTCCGGCTCGCGGGACAGTTGCTATACCCTGGCGCTGCTGCGCGCCGCACAACTGAGCATTGCCGGCCGGGCGCCTGCCACGTTCCAGTTGCGCGTGGCCTCCCTGCGAATGAACGGTGCCAGCTCGATGGCCCAGGAAAACATCCATCGCAGCTACAGTTCGTTGTTTCTCTACGACGATCCGCGGGTCGAAGTGCTGATGGTGGATAACCGCGAAGTGTTGCCGTTCAGCCACCCGGCACCGATCTCCGACGCCGGTCGAGAAGCCAATCGGCTAAATGTGCTGATGGTGGGCCACCGTCGAACCTGGAACGGGCCAATCGATCTGTGGGACGACGGCTATCTGGCGACCGGCGAGTTCTATGGGCAGATCGCGCGTTGGGACGGTGGCGTCGATGCCTTGGTCAGCAGTGACACGTCACGTCAGCAAAAGCAGTTTCTCGAAGGCTTGAAGCGGGCGGCGGCCAAGGCCGGGCTCAAGACCTCAAGTCCGGTTGAAACAGGCTTCGATGAACTGTTCGCCTTGCTCGATGAGATCGGCAGTGACTGCTATAGCGCGTTTTATGCCGAACAGGGGC
This sequence comes from Pseudomonas sp. BF-B-15, assembly GCF_019946675.1. Classification (NCBI taxonomy): domain Bacteria; kingdom Pseudomonadati; phylum Pseudomonadota; class Gammaproteobacteria; order Pseudomonadales; family Pseudomonadaceae; genus Pseudomonas; species Pseudomonas sp. BF-B-15. The sequence continues at coordinate 139,844 of NZ_JAGYFZ010000001.1, read as the reverse complement.
AGGCGGCATGGCGGCCGGCCCAGCGCTTCGAGGCCTGTCGCCGTACCACGTTCATCGACATTCAAGACATGCTGGTCAGCAACCTCGAAGAGCGCTGGCCGCTGCTCACCGAGTTTCTCGGTTTTCAACCTGACGAACTGGCGGCTCAGATCAGCGACAACGAATTCGTCAGCCTTTCGATATCCGCACACGTGCGGGGGCTGCAAGCGTGCTTTGTGCACGGTCGCAGCTATGAGGCGGGTGTCGCCGAATACTTGCAACGGGCATTAGTGATGATGCGCCGCAAGCGACTCCCGGAGCGTTTGTGCGAGCAGGCAGTGGCGGTCTTCGGTAATCCGGCGAGGCTGTCCGAACAGCGTGGGCTGGCCGCGGCCGAGGCGCAAAAAAACCTCGGTTTGACCGAGGCTCAGCTGGTGTGCCTGCTCTTCGCACCCTTTGTCGAAAACGGTGCTGTCCTTGAGCGCTTTCTGCGTCAGTGTCATCCCGGAATGCTGGTGGCGATGCCTGATTTGCACCGGGCAATGCAGGGCAATCCGGTGTCGGAGCAGATTCTGCAATGGATGGTCGACGTCAGCGGGCTGCCCGTCGGCCTGCTCGGCACACTTTACCGGATGGGGCCGGTGCCAGGGGCCGAGGGCAGGGTGGTTGACCCGAATGCTGATGGCGTGGACCTGCCATCGGAAGCCGCCGACTTTGGCGATGATGCCGCGGTGGCGGGTGAAGGGTCAGCGGGACATTGAAAGGACCACGCGAGACCGACTTTGCTTATCAGGCGGTGTACCGATACCTGACGCACCTGATCAATGAGCCGGTCAGCGACACGCGTGTGCGCCTGCCGTCGTTGCGTCAGTTGGCGGATCGTTTGAGCGTGTCGATTTCGACGATTCAGTACGCGTATTCGTTGCTGGAGAAAGAAGGGCGCGTGTATTCGGTCGCCAAATCCGGCTATTACGCGTTGCCGGTGTCCGCCATCAATGCGCCCGGCAATGGCAATGACTTGCTCGAAAGCGTTTATTTCAGTGCCAGGTGCCCAGGCATGCTGGTGTTGAGCGCTGATGAGCCGGCATTGTTGCAACCCCTTGACAGTCCGTTACTGCTGCTGGAACGGGAACTGCTGCGCCAGTATCCGCGCCAGCCGCAACCGCCTTCGCAGCCCTGCGGGGAACTGGAACTGCGTGCTGCCCTGGCAGCGCGCTACACCACAACGCCGGTACGCTGCTGGCATGCCGATGACGTTTACATTGGCGCCGACTTGCGCGGCGTCCTGGAAATACTGATCGCCGTGTTGAGCCTCAAAGACGCCGCGGTAGTCCTTGAGTCTCCGTGTGACTGGGCGATTCTGCGCTTGCTTCAGGCCGCCGATGTCCAGGTGATCGAGTTGCCGCTGCAAGCCGATGGCGGGCTAGACGTCGAACAGCTCAAGAAGCTGCTGGAGACCCACCCGGTGCGGTTGGTCGTGCTGTCATCCGCTTTGAACATGCCGCAAGGCAGCCTTGCAGATGACGACAACCGACGAGCCATTGCGCAGCTCCTCGAACGGCATGGCAGCTGGGTGCTGGAAAACGATTGCTACGGCGAACTCGAATTTGAACCGGGCGGCTTGCGGTTTCGTGACCTGCTCGACCCAGACCGGCTGATCGTGTTTTCCACGTTCGAGAAAATCATCGGCCCGGAAGCGCCCTACGGCTTTCTATTGTCACGGCATTTCAGCGCCGAATTGCAGCGGCACTTTTTACTGCGTGCCTTTCGCCTGTCGCCGATTCGCCAGAAAGCCATCGCCCGTTTGTACGGTAACGGACGGATCGACCAGCACCTGCATGTGCTGCGCAGGTTGCTCAAGGACCGCAAGGTGCAGATGACGCAGTTGTTGCAGGAGCGCCTGGGCGATGCCTTGCATTTTGTCGAGCCTCAGGGCGGTGCAACGATCTGGGTGCGCTCCCTGCGTCAGGTTGATGTGCGGCGGGTGTTTCAGCGCCTGCTCAAGCATCAGGTGGTGATTGCGCCGGGCGAGCTGTTCAGTTTGCAGGGCCTGCACACGCAGCACTTGCGCCTCAGTCATAGCTTTGGCGGTGATCATGATCTGGCCGCTGCACTGAGTCTGCTCGGCGATGCCTTGCGCCTGGAATCGGTAGACTGAGCATGTCCGCAAAACATCCTTTGCGTCCGTGGATCGATCCCATCGCGTTGCGGTCAAACTGCCAGTAAACTGCGTCCCTATTCCTGAACCACTCTATTCAGAGGTTTTGCATGACACTCAGTCCTTTTGCGGGCAAACCGGCACCGGCAGAGTTGTTGGTCGACATCCCGCGACTGGTAACGGCTTATTACACCGGCCAGCCCGATGCCGCGATCTCCACCCAGCGTGTCGCTTTCGGCACGTCCGGGCACCGAGGTAGCTCGTTCGACTTGAGTTTCAACGAATGGCACGTTCTGGCGATCAGCCAGGCGATCTGCCTGTACCGCGAAGCCCAGGGCATCGATGGTCCGCTGTTCGTCGGCATCGACACCCACGCGCTGTCGACCCCGGCGGGCGCCAGCGCCCTCGAAGTGCTGGCCGCCAACGGCGTGACGGTGATGATTGCCGAGGGTGACGAGTACACCCCGACACCAGCGATTTCCCACGCGATTCTCTGTTACAACCGTGGCCGCACCTCGGGCCTGGCAGACGGCATCGTCATCACGCCGTCCCATAACCCGCCGCAAAGCGGGGGCTATAAATACAACCCCACCAACGGTGGCCCGGCCGATACCCACATCACCAAGTGGATCGAAGCCAAGGCCAACGAGCTGCTGGGCAACAAGCTCGCCGGCGTCAAGCGCATCAGCTACGAGCAGGCGCTGAAGGCCAGCACCACGCACCGTCACGATTACCTCAATACCTATGTCGCCGACCTGATCAACGTGATCGACTTTGACGCCATTCGCGACGCCAAACTGCGTCTGGGTGTCGATCCGCTGGGCGGAGCAGGGGTGCGTTACTGGTCGGCGATTGCCGAGCATTACAAGCTGGATCTGGACGTGGTGAACACGCAGGTCGATCCGACCTTCCGCTTCATGACGGTCGACTGGGATGGCCAGATTCGTATGGACCCTTCGTCCAGCCACGCCATGCAAGGCCTGATCGGCCTGAAAGAGCGTTTTGACGTCGCGTTCGCCTGCGACCCGGATCACGATCGCCATGGCATCGTGACGCCGTCCGGTGGTTTGCTCGCGCCGAACAGCTATCTGGCAGTGTCCATCGACTACCTGTTCCAGAACCGCCCGCAATGGCGCGCCGATGCAGCCGTGGGTAAAACCGTGGTCAGCAGTGGCTTGATCGATCGCGTGGCCAAGCGTTTGGGCCGTCGTTTGTACGAAGTGCCGGTCGGTTTCAAATGGTTTGCGGACGGTCTGTTCGACGGCTCGCTGGGTTTTGGCGGCGAAGAAAGTGCCGGCGCCTCGTTCCTGCGCAAGGACGGTGGTGTGTGGAGCACAGACAAGGACGGCTTGATCCCGGCGCTGCTGGCCGCGGAAATGACCGCCCGCACCGGTCGCGACCCGAGCCAGGCGTATCGCGCGTTGACCGATGAACTGGGCGAACCGTTCTCGGTGCGGGTCGATGCCAAGGCCAATCCGCAACAGAAAGCCTTGCTGAGCAAGCTGTCACCGGAGCAGGTCACCTCGACCCAGCTTGCGGGCGAAGCGATCCAGAACATCCTCAGTCATGCGCCGGGTAATGACCAGGCGATCGGCGGTTTGAAAGTCATGACCGAAAACGGCTGGTTCGCGGCGCGTCCGTCGGGTACCGAAGACATCTACAAGATCTACGCCGAGAGTTTCGTCAGTGACGAACACCTCAAGCAGTTGGTTGCCGAAGCTCAAACATTGGTGGATGGCGCTATTTCTGCGAAATAAGTGAGGGCCCCTTCGCGGGCAAGCCTCGCTCCTACAAAAACGATGTCGTACGGTTCAATGTGGTCGGCGTAAACCTGTAGGAGCGAGGCTTGCCCGCGAAGGCGTCAGTAAAGCCATCGGCAAAAAAAGGGCGACTATGACAGTCGCCCCTTTTTTTGCCCGGCATTTACCCAATCAAGCCAGGTCCACCAAAACAATCTCACTGTCTTCAATGGCCGTCACGCGCAACACCTGCTCATCAGCCACCGCAACACCATCTCGAGCTTGTGCTCGCAAGCCATTGACTTCAATCACGCCCGTCGCCGGAACCAGGTAAGCACGGCGGCCATTGTCCAGACGATACTCCGCAGACTCGCCAGCCTTCAGGTTCGCCGCAACCAGGCGTGCATCCGCACGGATCCGCAGGCTTTGATCGTCGCCGGCCTTGCCGCTGGCCAGGGTCACGAAGCCTTCGCGCTGGCCTTTAGGGAACGGTTTCGCACCCCAGGACGGTGCCAGGCCTGTTTCGTTCGGGATGATCCAGATCTGGAAGATCCTGGTTTCAGTCGCTTCCAGGTTGTACTCACTGTGAGCGATCCCGGTGCCGGCGCTCATGACCTGCACGTCACCTGCTTCGGTGCGGCCCTTGTTGCCGAGGTTGTCCTCGTGGGTAATCGCACCTTCACGGACATATGTGATGATTTCCATGTCTCGGTGCGGGTGTTTCGGGAAACCGGTACCCGAGGCGATCACGTCGTCGTTCCACACCCGAAGGTTGCCCCAGTTCATGCGTTTAGGGTCGTAGTATTCGGCGAACGAAAAGTGGTGATGAGCATCCAGCCAGCCATGGTGGGCGCCGCCCAGGGAGTTGAAGGGTCTGAGTTCGAGCATGATCGTCTCCTGAAAGGGGTGGTGAATGGCGAGCATCATCTATCAGGCACTGATCGATAAAAAGCGTAAAAAATGCCTCAATACAATCGAATAAATTGATATCAAATCACCTCGAAACATTCTCATCCAGCCTTCACTTCATCGCATAAGCCAATGACCTGTAAGCATTTCACTAGAACTGAGCGGCAAATGCAGACACCATAGCCCTCAACAGCCTCACACCCTGGAGTCAGCCCGCGTGCCGCAACACACCCCCGATCTTCCTCCTGAACTTCGTCCCCTGGCCGAGATGCCGCTGCTCAAGCGCCTGGCCGCCCGATTCTTTGGCCATGGGCTGACGCGTCTGCGTGCACAACATCGGGCGTCATGGCTGCATGGCCAGGCCGACGGTTTTCGCAGCGGTCACAGCGCCGGGGTGGATTACGGCTATAAGGAAGGCAGGCTCGAAGGGTTGGAGGAAGGTCGGCAGGTGTTGCTGATTCGTGACTCGCGCTCCACCGAGCACCGGCCCCCCAACGTCGATGACAACCTGTTCGACGACTGGCGCCTGCCATTGAGCGCCGAGCTGAAGAAGCGCATGAAGGCCGATGTCGCTCGTTTGCTCGCGCCGCACGCTCAACCCAGCGCCGCGCAGTGGAAAATGATCTTCAGCGATACGCCATCGACGTCGGTCATTGCCGGCGCGGGGGCGGGCAAGTCGACCACCCTGGTACTGCGTATTTTGCTGCTGACCCACTATCTGGGCTTTGAGCTGAGCTCAATGACCGTCGTGACCTTTACACGGGAGTCGCGCAAGGACTTCATCAACAAACTGATCGAGATGTTTGCGCTCTGGGGGCGGCCGCTCGGTTTCAAGGAGGCGCGGGACCTGGTGCGCACCTTCCATTCGCGAATCCTGCCCATGGTTCGCAGCCTGCCGGGCTTCGAGCGGCTGCAAGCGTTCGAAAACCTCAGCAACCGTGTGCAAGGTGCTGATGAGGAGGCCGATAGCAATCCTTTCGACTTACGCATCAACGACGCCCAGCGTCAGCAGCTCAACGCCTGCTATCACAACCTGCACACGCGTGATGAGCGCTTTCGCGAACTGATCAAGCCGTTGTCGCGCCATGCCTTGCAGCTCAAGGAGCTGGAGCGCGATCACCCGGACGTGCAAAAACGCATGGCCGTGACCGAACTGGCCGCCAAGCGTGATGAAGAACTGTGCGACTTGATTGAAGATTTGTGGTTTCGCGCGGGTGCCTGGCCCATCAAAGGCATCGAGCCCAATCGCCAGTCGTTTGATATCAATGGCTCGACCTTTCATTGTCATGGCTATATCCCGAGCCTGGACGCGTGGGTCGTGCTGGGTTTCGATCCTCGGGAAAACCCGCAGGTCAGCCGCCCGAATGCCAAGCTCAGCGTCCGTGCGGAATGGGCGGTAAAGCGAACCCTGTTTCAAGCTTTCTGTCGTAAGCCTTTGATATGGCTAGATAGTTATGAAACTTCAAAGCGTGTTTTGGCCTCCCTTGCGGGCGATGCCAGCGCCGGGCCGGGGTTTGATTACAAGGTCAAGGGCGAGCTCGGTTCCGCGCCGTTGCTGGACTGTTTTGTCGCGGCGGCCGGGTTCATCGAAAACCTTGGCCTGGATGTCCCGAATGCCGTGGGCCAGATGAGCTTCGCCAAGGACGACCCGGACCGGTTTTTCTTCGAAGCCTTGAGCCTGTTCTGGCGAGCCCTGGAAGATCATCTGCTGGATCAGAAGCCCCCGGTGATGACCTACAACCGCATGTTTGCCTTGTTCAGCGAGCATTCCCCGGAAAACCAGAAGCTGTTGAGCGATGAACTGCTGCGGCCGCTGTCGCACCTGATGATCGACGAGTTTCAGGACGTATCGCCGCAGATTGTTTCCTGGATTCGCGCCAGCCTCGCCGAGATTCGCAGTCGCGGCCCGGCCATGCACGTGGGGCGCGGCGCTCAGCGTTCGTCGCTGCTGTGCGTGGGCGATGACTGGCAGTCCATTTATGGATGGCGCGGCAGTTCGCCGACGTATTTCATGGACTTCAACAAGGAGTTCCCGTCGCCGAGCACGACCAAGGTCATGCTCAGCGACAACTATCGCAGCCATCAACACATCATTGATGCCGCCGAACACATCGTACGCGCCGCACCGGCCATCGCCGGCAAGAAGGCCAAGGCCAGTGGCGAGTCGAAAGCGCTGCTGCCAGTCAACGTGCTTGATCGGGATGATCAAGGCTTGGCCAAGCGGTTGATGGAGCACTACAGGCAGGGCGATACAATCTTGATGCTTTATCGAAAAAGCAGCGATAAGTCATTGATAGAAGAGCATATTCAGCCTGTAGTTAATGTTGATTCTAGCTTGCCGTACGAGTCGCGACGACTGAAGCAGTTGACCTATCACAGCGCCAAGGGTCTTCAGGCCGACGCCGTGTTTCTGCTGGGAGACTGCCAGCACCTGACCAGTTCGCCCTACAAGAATCAGGTCTACCGCATGGCGGGTCTGGGCAAGGCTGGCGACAACGAAGCTTACGATAACGCGCAAAAAGACGAGATTCTGCGACTGGCCTATGTCGGCATCACCCGGGCGGTCAGCCATTGCTACTGGTATGTCGATGGCCAGGACACCCAGGCGGCGAACATGCCCAAGGCCTCCGACCGGATCGGCAAGGGCAAGGCGTTTTTTGCCGATCACCGGAGCAAGACATCGGCGTAAACCCGTACTCACAAAAAAGCCCACAAGATGTGGGCTTTTTTTTATGGCAGCTGCGCTTCAACCTTCAGGCATAACTCTTGAGGGCCACCGGAGGAATGAAAGACTCAAGCTCATCCTCCACCGCTTCAATGATTCGTTCTACGTCCGCTGCGTTCATGACAGTGGCGCATGGAATGCCGGCAATGGCGATCATGGTCTCGCCCGTGGCACGGTCAAAAAGACGGGCAATCATGCTGCCCGGTGCGTCCATGCTCGCCTCAAAACCCATGGGATGAAAATGCCAGCGCATCAGCTGGCAGGCGTTTGGAAAGGTGACTTTACTGAACCCTTTATTCATATGTTGCCCGCCTGATTCATCGAGCGCTTCCGTTAGCTCATGTTAGGAGGGAAGAGCCTTCATTGGCTCAACCGTTGACTGTCTTTAAAAGTAGCATCCGCATGTGAAAATAATGTGGATTTTTCAGGCCGATTGGCAATTGGTTGCTTTTTTTTGATTCGGCTCCCAGCGCTGTGACCTTTCAGCAAAAGGCCGGTACTGCTTGCTCATTGAAGCCGGTGCGGAATTTCGGCAAGCTCGCCTTTTTCTCGTCGAGTCCTTTATGCATGCCGATGATGATGGTCCGCTGCAAACCCAGGCCACGAGCGAGACGGTCATGCGCTATCACCTGCGCTGGAAGCACCGCGACCTGGACGGTGTCATGGCGTTGTATCACCCGGACATCCAGTACAGCGACTTCTTCCAGAACCGCGTGATGGGGCTGGACGAGTTGCGCGAGTACGTGCGCAGCAGCATGCCGCGCGATCCGGATGAAGCGCTGGAGCACTCGGACCGCATCCGTCTGGACGGCAACACCGCGTTCATTCAGTACCGCATTACTCTGCGCGGTGGTGAAGGGTTGGTGTCATTTCGGGCCAGCGAGGCGATTACCGTCCGCGACGGTCTGATCTGGCGTGTCAACGAATACGCCTCGTTGGTGCATGAGCAGCCCGTCAGCAAAACCGCAAACAGTGCGCGCCCAGCCGTCAGTCGGCTCGGGTTGTCGCCGCGTCAGCTGAGTTTCATGGCGCAAGACCTGCAACAGTACTTCCAGCACCAGCAACCCTATCTGGACCCGGAGCTCGATTTGCAACGGGTGGCGAAGGCGTGCGGGTACAGCCGCAATCAGATGTCCTATCTGCTCAACCAGGTGCTGGGCCAGAGTTTCTACCGCTACGTTAACCAGGCGCGCTTGCAACATGTGCTCGCCGCGCTGGAGAACGCCGCGCCGCCACTGCGTATCGACGATCTGGCATTTGCCGCCGGCTTCAATTCGCTCTCGGCGTTCTACAGCTGTTTCCGCCAGCACACCGGTCTGTCGCCCAAGGCCTACGTCAAACAAATTTCTTTGCGTGCACGCGCGCAAGACAGCCTCTGAGCCCACGCACTAGGATCAACGCCATCGAAGTTTGAGTGGCGGAGTCTTGCATGCCGGCGTGGCGCACTATCAGTTTGTGGATGGATCAACTCGACGAGCCGTTGTTGGCGCGTCCGGCGCTGGAACACGATCTTGACGTCGATGTCGCCATCATCGGCGCGGGGTACACCGGGCTCTGGACCGCGTACTACCTCAAGCGCCTGGCGCCGGGCCTGAACATTGCCATCGTTGAAGCGCAGACCGCCGGTTTTGGCGCCTCCGGGCGTAATGGCGGCTGGTTGATGGGCAACCTCCTGGGGGAAGACCGTTTGCTCGCCGATTTACCGGCCGAGCGGCGGCGGGCGTCGTATGACCTGCTGCATAGCATTCCCGATGAAGTCGAAGTTGTCCTCGAACGTGAAGGCATCCACTGCGATTACCGTAAAGGCGGGGCGCTGTATTGCGCGGCGCGGTATCCGGAACAGGAAACCAGCCTGCGACAGTATCTGGACAAACTGTATGGCCAGGGCCTGACGGAAAGCCATTACCGCTGGCTCAGCCCCGAGCAGTTGGCGCAACAGATCAGAATTGCCAAGCCTTATGGCGGTATCTATGCACCGCACGTGGCGACCCTGCACCCGGCAAAGTTGGTGCGAGGTCTGGCCCGGACGGTCGAACGCATGGGCGTCAGGATTTACGAAAACAGTCCGGTCACCCACTGGCAATCGGGCAGCCTGCGCACGGCGAAGGCCATGGTGCGCAGCCGCTGGATCGTTCCGGCGGTAGAAGGGTACGCGACCACGCTGCCTCCGCTGGGGCGCTATCAGTTGCCGGTGCAAAGCTTGATCGTCGCCACCGAACCGCTGTCCGCCGCCACTTGGGACGAAATCGGCCTGAGCCACGGGCAGGCGTTCGGCGAAAGCAGTCGCCAGGTGACTTACGGTCAGCGTACGGCGGATAACCGCCTGGTGTTCGGCGCGCGGGGTGGCTATCAGTTTGCCGGCAAGCTGCGCCATGACTTCGACCTGACCGCCAGTGAAGTCGACTTGCGGCGTTACCTGTTCGGCGAACTTTTCCCGCAACTCAAGAACGTACGTATTACCCATGGCTGGGGCGGCAACCTCGGCATGTCGCGGCGGTTCAAGCCGCACATGCTGTGCGATCAAGCGAGCGGCATTGCGATTTCCGGCGGTTATGGCGGGGAGGGCGTTGGTGCCAGCAACCTGGGTGGACGGACCTTGGCCGACTTGATCCTGCAACGCGATACCGAGCTGGTTCGCCAGCCATGGGTCATTCCTCAGGGCGGTCTCGATGCACTGAAACCCTGGGAGCCGGAACCCTGCCGCTGGCTCGGCTACAACGCGATCATCCGCAGCTTCGTCCATGAAGACCAGACCCTGGCCAACCCGGCTACCGCGCCTTGGCGACGCAAACTGGCCAGCGGGGTCGCCGGGATCATGGAAGGTTTCATGCAGTAATCGACGCTTTCTCCATAGACAGGTACTCCCATGGGCATCACGCAGTTCAAGAACACCGCAACCCTGAAGCTGGACGAATCAAACCCGGTCGCCGTGCCGTTGGGAACTCCCGTGGCGGTGGCGTCCACCACCAGCGTCGAACGCGACGACGGTGTCGAAACCGGCGTCTGGGAATGCACCCCTGGCCGTTGGCGTCGGCAGATCGTGGCCCAGGAATTCTGTCATTTCATCCAGGGGCGCTGCACCTTCACTCCGGATGACGGTGAAACCCTCCATATAGAAGCCGGTGACGCACTGATGTTGCCAGCCAACAGCCTCGGTATCTGGGACATCCAGGAAACCGTACGCAAGACCTACGTTTTGATTTTTTGATCCTCTGATTGCCTGCCAACAAAAACTCACACAGGAATCCACTCATGATCCGAAAGACCCTGGCACTCGCTCCCCTGGCGCTCGTCGTGAGCCTCAGTCACGCCGCCGACACCGTGAAGATCTACAACTGGTCGGACTACATCGCCCCGGACACCACCAAAGACTTTCAGAAAGAAACCGGCATCGGCTTCAGCTATGACGTGTACGACAGCAACGAAACCCTCGACGGCAAGTTGATGACCGGCAAATCCGGTTACGACGTGGTGTTCCCGTCCAACCACTTCATGGCGCGGCAGATTGAGGGCGGGGCGCTGAAGAAGCTCGACAAGAGCCAGTTGCCGAACTGGAAGAACCTCAACCCGGTACTGCTCAAAGCCCTGCAAACCAACGACCCGGGCAACGAGCATGGCTTCCCGTACCTGTGGGGCAGCACCGGCATCGGCTACAACATTGCCAAGGTCAAAGCGGTGCTGGGCGATAACGCGCCCGTGGATTCCTGGGACCTGATCTTCAAACCCGAAAACATGGCAAAGCTGCAGAAGTGCGGCGTGGCTATCCTCGACAACGGGCCCGAGCTGCTGCCGGCCGCGCTGAACTACCTGGGGCTGCCGCATCACAGCAAGAACCCGGAAGACTACAAGAAGGCTGAAGCGCTGCTGATGAAAGTCCGGCCTTACGTCAGCTATTTCCACTCGTCCAAGTACACCAGCGACCTCGCCAACGGCGACATCTGCGTGGCGGTCGGTTTCTCCGGCGACATCCTGCAGGCCGAAAATCGCGCCAGGGAAGCCAAGAACGGCGTGGACATCGGCTATGCGATTCCCAAGGAAGGCGCCGCCATCTGGTTCGACATGGTCGCCATGCCCGCCGACGCCCCGGACGAGAAAGCCGGCTACGCCTTCATGGACTACCTGTTGCGCCCGGCCGTCATGGCCAGCATCAGCAACTACGTGCACTACGCCAATGGCAACGAACAGGCTGACAGCCTGATCGACCCGGCAATCAAGAACGACACCAAGGTTTATCCGAGCCCGGAAATGATGGGAAAACTGTTCGCGCTGGAAGCGATGCCGCTGAACATCGACCGGATACGGACACGGGTGTGGAACAAAATTCGCACGGGCAGCTGACAGGTTGCACCAACGCATCGGGACAGGACGTCCCGTTGCGCAATCAGCCGACCGGCTCGACCGTGCAACTCATTTGCCCTGAGCCGGGTATCTGGAACAAGGCATCGCTGCCGTTCTGCAAGAAGCTGTAGCTCCCCCGGTAATCCTTGCCGTTGAATTGGGTAGCGGAATCATTTGGCACCTGGATAAGGGTGGCAGAGGTATTCGCCCATTTCAGGTACACGACACGCGGCTCGACATTGAAGTAAGTGACGGCAATCAGCGCGTTGAGCCCGGTGCAACGAAAGGCTACCGGGCCGTCGGTGAGCCTGCTCGGATCCTTGGTTCGTGCAATCACCGAGCCCTGCCGAAGCTGATGCGCACGCTCGGCATAACTGCGGATCGTGCAGGCCTTGGGTTCCGCCTCGGCAGAGCAGCGATTGCGGGCGTCTACCCAGAACCGTTGTTCGATCTCGACTTTGTCAGGCCGCGGCACTGAATGATCGTCCGTGAGCGCGAGGCGATAAAGGCGCGTCAGTTCAATGTCCATCTGCTTCAGTTGTGGGGTGCGGCAGATCAGCTTCTCGATGGCAGCGCTGGCCCTGGCGCAGTCGAAGCTGGTTGCCAGGACCGTAGAAATCCCGGCATTCGCGCACAGGCTCGTTGCCGCACACGCACTGGCGGTAATGAGCCTGACCCACAAGGGCGTGACCCTTTTCATCTCGACTTCACCCGGATCATTTCATGAGGTCCGCGAAGAAAGTTAACCCGGTATTCAGTGTGGTCTCATTCTTCGAAAAGTCTAATTTTTACCCATGGAAGTGCGCGAATCAAAACGCCAATAGTCGGACGATTTTGATCCCGGCAACTTACTTTTATTTAATATTTAAATTGTAGATTGTCCGACAATAACGCTGGCTCATTATTTTAAATGCACTGACTTCTAATCGCGCCTATTGTTTTCGGGCATATTCTGAAGTGCGCAAACTTGACGCCAAAAAAGTAGTGGACGATTGATTTCAAATTGTGTCAGTTTTCTTTCGCCTTCATTGGGCGAGTGATAGGACGATCTCGCCAGAGATTGTTGCTATCTAAAAAAACTGTTCCATAGCAAAACAAGGAAGTGTGTTTATGTCGAAAGTAAAAGACAGCGCTATTGATTCCGCTGAACAGGCATTCCAGCCATTTCAAGCCTTGGCGGCTCCCAGTTCTGCGTTCAACCAGATCAATAGTTTCAGCCATCAGTATGACCGTGGCGGCAATCTGACGGTCAATGGCAAACCCTCGTTCTCCGTCGATCAGGCAGCCACCCAATTGCTGCGCGACGGAGCTGCCTACCACGACAAGGACGGCAGCGGCAAAATCGAACTGACCTACACGTTCCTGACCTCGGCCTCGTCGAGCACCATGAACAAGCACGGGATTACCGGGTTCAGTCAGTTCAGTGCCCAGCAGAAAGGCCAGACCGTGCTCGCCCTGCAATCCTGGGCCGACGTCGCCAATGTCACCTTCACGGAAAAGGCCACCGGCGGCGACGGTCACATGACCTTCGGCAACTACAGCGGCGGCCAGGACGGCGCAGCGGCATTCGCTTATTTGCCTGGCACGGGCGCAGGTTACGACGGGACTTCCTGGTACCTGATCAACAGCAGCTACACGCCCAACAAGACCCCGGACCTGAACAACTACGGCCGGCAAACCCTGACCCACGAAATCGGGCACACCCTTGGCCTGGCACACCCCGGCGACTACAACGCCGGTGAAGGCGCACCGACCTACAACGACGCGTCCTACGGGCAAGACACCCGCGGCTACAGCGTCATGAGTTACTGGAGTGAAAGCAACACCAGCCAGAACTTCAGCAAGGGCGGCGTCGAAGCTTATGCGTCGGGCCCGTTGATCGACGATATCGCGGCCATCCAGAAACTCTACGGCGCCAACACCACCACTCGCACCGGTGACACCACTTACGGCTTCAACTCCAACACCGGTCGCGATTTCCTGAGCGCGTCTTCGTCGGCGGACAAGGTCGTGTTTTCGGTGTGGGACGCGGGCGGCAAGGACACCCTGGATTTCTCCGGGTTTACCCAAAACCAGAAGATCAACCTCAATGAGACCTCGTTCTCCGACGTTGGCGGCCTGGTGGGTAACGTGTCCATCGCCAAGGGCGTCACCGTCGAAAACGCCATTGGCGGTTCGGGCAATGATTTGCTGATCGGTAACGGCGTCTCCAACGAGCTGAAGGGTGGTGCCGGCAACGACATCCTTTACGGCGCGGGCGGTGCGGACAAGTTGTGGGGCGGCACCGGTTCGGACACCTTCGTGTTCGCCGCCAGCAGCGACTCCAAACCGGGTGCAGTCGACCAGATCCTCGATTTTGTCAGCGGCCTCGACAAGATCGACCTGACCGGCATCACCAACGGTGCAGGCCTGCATTTCGTGAGCGCATTCACGGGTGCGGCGGGCGATGCCGTGCTGACGACCTCCGGTGGTAACAGCCTGCTGTCGGTGGACTTCTCCGGGCATGGTGTGGCGGACTTCCTGGTCAGCACCGTCGGCCAGGCGGCGTACTCGGACATCGTGGCCTGATTCAAGGCAGAAGGAGGGCGGCGCCGATGCGCCGCCCTTTGTCACTTGAGCCACGACCCTGAGTGAAACGCCTATGATTTGTAACGCTTTTACCTGCAAAACAAACGTGTGGCTGTTAGCCGCGCTCATGATGTTTTTTGGAGATGTAGCCATGGCAAGCAGCCTGAAGTTGGCAGACCCGTCGGAGCTGGCGGGAAAATGGCGGGTGACGCAGCAAGACAACCCGTCGATCGTTTGCCCCCTCGAATTCAAAGCCAACCAGACGTTGGGCGACGGCACAGAGTGCCTCGTCGAATGGCTGGAGGAGCAACCGGTCGGCTGGTTCCCTGAGCCCGACGGCATCGCGCTCACCGGCAAGGAAGGGTCGAAGATTGTGTTTTTCAGTCGTCAGCGCGACGGGCTGTATCGAGGCACTTCAAAGTCCGGGCTGATCATAATACTTGAGCACCCGCTTGATTAATCGAGATGCGCCAAGTTGTTATTAAAGTGTAAGTAACGACCTCGCCAGGCAGGCGCGGGATAACACCTCAGGAAGAGCCCATGAAGATGGCGAATAACCCGGTTTCCACGCCGTTAATAAGGGCGCTGGGTGATTACAAGAGCATTCTGATCAGCGTCGGTTGTTTTACGGCGCTAATCAACATTCTGATGTTAGTGCCTTCTATTTATATGCTCCAGGTCTATGACCGGGTGCTGTCATCGCAAAATGAAACCACGCTGGCCATGTTGTCGCTGATGGTCGTGGGGTTCTTTGCGTTTATCGGCTTGCTGGAGATTATTCGCAGTTTTATCGTCATTCGTATCGGCAGCCAACTGGAGCGCCGCTTCAACCTGCGGGTTTATCAGGCCGCTTTCGAGCGCAATTTGTTCAGGGGCGAAGGCAACGCCGGGCAGTCGCTGGGGGATTTGACTCACATTCGCCAGTTCGTGACCGGCCCGGCGCTGTTCGCCTTCTTCGATGCCCCCTGGTTCCCGGTGTACCTGCTCGTGATCTATCTGTTCAACGTCTGGCTCGGCGTGTTTGCCACGGCGGGCGCGGTAGTGCTGATCGGGCTGGCGTGCCTCAATGAGGCCATGACCAAAAAGCCTTTGGGAGAAGCGGCGGTTTTCTCCCAGAAGTCCAGCCAGATGGCCACCAGTCACCTGCATAACGCTGAAACCATTCAAGCCATGGGCATGCTCGGCGCCTTGCGTCATCGCTGGTTCCAGGTGCATTCGCGTTTCCTCGGCCAGCAGAACAAGGCCAGCGACACCGGCGCGGTCATCAGTTCCCTGAGCAAAACCTTGCGTCTGTGCCTGCAATCCCTCGTATTGGGTCTGGGCGCGCTACTGGTGATCAAGGGCGACATGACCGCCGGGATGATGATTGCCGGTTCGATCCTGATGGGCCGCGTCCTGAGCCCCATCGATCAATTGATCGCGGTCTGGAAACAGTGGAGCGGCGCCAAGCTCGCTTACCGCCGTCTCGATGCTTTGCTGCAAGCCTTCCCGCCGGGCGACGACGTCATGGCGCTGCCGGCACCGAAGGGCCACATCCGTTTCGAACAGGTCAGCGCCGGTCCTCCGGGGCAGCGTGGTGCGACGTTGCACCTGGTCAATTTCAGCCTGGATGCCGGCGAAGTGCTCGGCGTGTTGGGCGCATCCGGTTCCGGCAAATCGACCCTGGCCCGAGTGCTGGTCGGCGTCTGGCCGACCCTTGGTGGCACGGTGCGCCTCGACGGTGCCGATATTCATCGCTGGAATCGCGACGAGCTCGGTCCCTACATCGGTTATCTGCCGCAAGACATCGAACTGTTCAGCGGCAGCATCGCGCAAAACATCGCCCGGTTCCGTGAGGCCGATCCGCAAACCGTCGTCGCGGCCGCGCAACAGGCGGGTGTGCATGAACTGATCCTGCGCATGCCTCAGGGTTACGACACGCTGCTCGGCGAGGACGGCAGTGGCTTGTCCGGCGGTCAGAAACAGCGCGTGGCACTGGCGCGTGCCTTGTACGGCAAGCCGAGCCTGGTGGTGCTGGACGAACCGAACTCCAACCTCGACACCGTCGGCGAAGCGGCGCTGGCCAGTGCCATCGCGCACATGAAGGCCCAGGGCACCAGCGTGATCCTGGTGACTCACCGCTCTTCGGCGCTGGCCCAGGCCGACAAGTTGCTGGTGCTCAACGACGGTCGTTTGCAAGCGTTCGGCCCGAGCCAGGACGTGCTCAAGGCGCTTTCCGGCGCCCAGGAACAAAAGCCTGCGCAGGCACCGGGTGGGCTGAGCATGAGCCGGCACTATCAGCCTTCGACAAGGAGTTCGGGTGTATGAGCAACCTCAGCGAAGCCAACATGGAACACGACTACATCGCCGAACGCCCCGAGCGCGATGCGCGGTTTTTTGCGCGCATGGGCTGGATTCTGGCCATCGTCGGCGCCGGCAGTTTCTTCACTTGGGCCAGCCTGGCGCCGCTCGACCAAGGTATTCCGGTGCAAGGCACCGTGGTGGTCTCGGGCAAGCGCAAAGCGGTGCAATCGATGAGCAGCGGGGTGGTCAGCCGGATTCTGGTGCGCGAGGGGCAAGCGGTGAAGCTGGGTCAGCCGCTGTTTCAACTCGACCAGACGCAAGTCGCCGCCGACGTGCAATCCCTGCAAGCGCAATACCGCATGGCCTGGGCCAGCCTGGCACGCTGGCAAAGCGAAAGGGACAACCTCAAGCAGGTGGGTTTCCCCGCCGAACTGAGCAACGATCCCGACCCGCGTCTGGCGCTGGTACTGGAAGGCCAGCGCCAGTTGTTCAGCAGCCGCCGTGAAGCGTTTTCCCGCGAGCAGGCTGCCTTGCGCGCCAGCATCGAAGGCGCTGGCGCGCAACTGGCCGGGATGCGCCGCGCACGCTCGGACTTGACCGCCCAGGCCAGTTCCCTGCAACAGCAACTGAGCAATCTTCAGCCGCTGGCGGACAACGGCTACATCCCGCGCAATCGGCTGATGGAGTACCAGCGCCAACTGTCGCAGGTGCAACAACAATTGGCAGAAAACACCGGCGAAAGCGGCCGGGTGGAGCAGGGCATCCTCGAATCGCGGCTGAAACTGCAACAACACATCGAGGAGTACCAGAAAGAAGTCCGCACTCAGCTGGCCGACGCACAGCTCAAAAGCGTGACGCTGGAGGAGCAACTGACCTCCGCCGGTTTCGACTTGCAGCACAGCGAAATCATCGCCACCGCCGACGGCATCGCGGTCAACCTCGGGGTGCATACCGAAGGTGCGGTGGTGCGCCAGGGCGAAACCCTGCTGGAAATCGTTCCGCAGGGCACTCGCCTGGAAGTGGAAGGGCATCTGCCCATCAACCTGATCGACAAGGTCGGTACGCACTTGCCGGTGGACATTTTGTTCACCGCGTTCAACCAGAGCCGCACACCACGGGTTCCCGGCGAAGTCAGCCTGATTTCCGCCGACCAGATGGTCGATGAGAAAACCGGCGCTCCGTATTACGTACTGCGCAGCAGCGTCAGCGAACACGCCATGGAAAAACTCAACGGCCTGGTGATCAAGCCCGGCATGCCCGCGGAAATGTTCGTGCGCACTGGCGAGCGTTCGCTCCTCAACTATCTGTTCAAGCCGCTGCTCGACCGGGCAGGTTCCGCGTTGACCGAGGAATAAGGATGTTGCGCTGTATGAATAAGCTGTCTGTGTTTGCGGCGAGCCTTGTGCTGCTGACCTGTAACCCGACCATGGCCATGGGACCGTTCGACCTTTACGAGCAAGCGTTGCGCAATGATCCGGTGTTCCTCGGCGCGATCAAGGAGCGCGACGCCGGCCTTGAAAACCGCGCGATCGGCCGCGCCGGGCTGCTGCCGAAACTGGGTTACAACTACAACAAGGGCCGCAACACCTCCAAGGTCACTTACCTCAACGAGCGCGGGCAAAACCAGAGCGATGACCGCAACTACAGCAGTTACGGTTCGTCGTTGACCCTGCAACAACCGCTGCTGGACTACGAGGCCTACGCGACGTACCGCAAAGGCGTGGCGCAATCGCTGTTCGCCGATGAGAACTTTCGCGGCAAGAGCCAGCAATTGCTGGTGCGGGTGCTGGAGAACTACACCCAGGCGCTGTTCGCCCAGGACCAGATCGACATCGCCCAGGCCAGGAAGAAAGCCTTCGAGCAACAGTTCCGGCAGAACGAGCAACTGTTCCGTCAGGGCGAGGGCACGCGCACCGACATCCTCGAAGCCGAGTCACGCTACGAGCTGGCAATCGCCGAAGAAATCGAAGCCCGCAACGAACAGGACGCGTCCCTGCGAGAACTGGGCGCGCTGATCGGCGTGCCGGCCGTCGATATCAGCGATCTCGCGCCGCTGGATCAGCAGTTCCAGACCTTCACCCTGCAACCGGCCAATTACGACACCTGGCATGAGATGGCGGTCGCCAACAATCCGGCCCTGGCCTCGCAACGTCAGGCGCTGGAAGTGGCGCGCTACGAGGTGGAGCGCAATCGCGCCGGGCACCTGCCCAAAGTCAGCGCCTACGCAACGGTGCGCCAGAACGAATCGGAAAGCGGCAACACCTACAACCAGCGCTACGACACCAACACCATCGGCATCGAGGTCAACGTCCCGCTGTACGCCGGTGGCGGTGTCTCGGCGTCGACCCGTCAGGCCAGCCGCGCCATGGAACAGGCCGAATACGAACTGGACGGCAAGACACGGGAAACCCTGATCGAGTTGCGTCGCCAGTTCAGCGCGTGCCTGTCGGGGGTGAACAAGCTGCGGGCCTATCAGAAAGCACTGACGTCCGCCGAAGCGCTGGTGGTGTCGACCCGGCAAAGCATTCTCGGCGGTGAGCGGGTCAACCTCGACGCGCTGAACGCCGAACAGCAGCTCTACACCACACGCCGCGATCTCGCGCAGAGCCGCTACGACTATTTGATGGCATGGACCAAGTTGCATTACTACGCCGGCACCTTGAACGAGCAAGACCTGGCCAAGGTTGACGAAGCATTTGGGCAAGGCCCGAAGGAACGCCGGAAAGATCTCTGACAATTCCAACAAAAGAGAGGCTTTACCATGGGTGTGTACGACTACAAAAACTTCGGCACAGCAGATTCAAAGGCGTTGTTCACCGACGCCATGGCAATCACGCTGTACTCCTATCACAACCTCGATAACGGCTTTGCCACCGGTTATCAGCACAATGGCTTCGGCCTGGGTTTGCCGGCGACGCTGGTGACCGCGTTGATTGGCGGTACTGACTCCCAGGGCGTGATTCCCGGCGTGCCGTGGAACCCGGATTCGGAAAAAGCCGCGCTGGCGGCGGTGCAGAAAGCCGGCTGGACGCCGATCACCGCTGCGCAGCTGGGTTACGACGGCAAGGTTGATGCACGCGGAACGTTCTTCGGCGAAAAGGCCGGGTACACCAGCGCCCAAGTGGAGATCCTCGGCAAGTACGATGCGCAGGGCCATCTCAGCGAAATCGGCGTGGCCTTTCGCGGCACCAGTGGACCTCGGGAAAGCCTGATCAGCGATTCGATCGCCGACGTGATCAACGACGTACTGGCAGCGTTGGGGCCCAAGGATTACGCGAAAAACTACGTGGGCGAGGCCTTCGGCGACTTGCTTGCCGATGTTGCCGCGTTTGCCCGGGCCAATGGCTTGTCGGGCAAGGACGTGCTGGTCAGTGGCCACAGCCTTGGCGGCCTGGCGGTCAATAGCCTGGCGGACCTGAGCAACGACAAGTGGGCCGGGTTCTACAAGGATGCCAACTACATCGCCTACGCCTCACCGACGCAAAGCAGCACCGATAAAGTGCTGAACGTCGGTTATGAGAATGACCCGGTGTTCCGCGCACTCGACGGCTCGTCCTTCAACCTGTCGTCGCTGGGCGTGCACGATGCGCATCAGGACTCGGCGACCAACAACATTGTCAGCTTCAACGATCATTACGCCTCGACGGCGTGGAATGTGCTGCCGTATTCCATCCTCAATATTCCGACCTGGATTTCCCACCTGCCCACGGGGTATGGCGATGGCATGACGCGGGTGCTGGAGTCAAAGTTCTACGACCTCACCAGCAAGGACTCGACCGTCATTGTTGCCAACCTCTCTGACCCGGCGCGCAGCAGCACCTGGGTTCAGGACCTCAATCGCAACGCCGAAACCCACAAGGGCAGCACCTTCATCATTGGCAGCGACGGCAACGACCTGATCCAGGGCGGTAAGGGTAATGATTACCTGGAAGGCCGCGACGGCAACGACACCTTCCGCGACGGAGGCGGCTACAACATCGTGCTGGGTGGCAAGGGCAGTAACGTGCTGGATCTGCAGCAGGCAGTGAAAAACTTCGATTTCGCCAATGACGGTGCGGGGAACCTGTACATCCGCGATGCGCAGGGCGGCATCAGCATCACCCGCGACATCGGCAGCATTGTCACGAAGGAGCCGGGGTTCCTCTGGGGGCTGTTCAAGGATGACGTGACCCACAAGGTCACCGCCAACGGCCTTGCGGTGGGCAATGACCTGACGCAGTACGCGTCCACGCTGAAGGGCGGAGCGGGGGCTGATACGTTGAAGGCGCATCCCGGCGGTGATTGGTTGTTTGGTCTGGACGGCAACGACCATCTGGTGGGCGGCCAAGGTAACGACGTGTTGGTGGGCGGGGCAGGAAATGACCTGATGGAGGCGGGTGGCGGGATCGATACGTTCCTGTTCAGTGGCGCGTTTGGCCATGATCGGGTCGTGGGTTATCAGGCGAACGACAAACTGGTGTTTCTCGGGGTTCAGGGGGTGGCGCCGAATGATGACGTACGCGCCCATGCCACGGTTGTGGGGCAAGACACGGTGCTGACGTTTGGCAGTGATTCGGTAACGTTGGTCGGGGTTGGGCTGGATAGCCTGGCCAATGTCGTCATCGCTTGAAGGTGATGTGGCGCCTGTAAGGGCCTCTTCGCCGGCAAGCCGGCTCCTACAGGTTATCGGTGTTTTCATGAACGACGCATGACCTGTAGGAGCCGGCTTGCCGGCGATGAACGATAACGCGGTCTTCAGTCTTCCTTGCGAACCGTGGCCACGTCATTAACCTTGACCTTCACTTTCGCCCCGGAAATATCTTCGAACTCGTAAAAGCCTTCTTTGGTATTGGCTTTTGGCATGTCCTTGGTCAAATATTGAGTGCCGTTCTGCAGTGTCACCACCGTTGGCGTCGAGCAACCGGCCAGGGCCAGAAGGGCTGCCGCTACCAGTGGCAAACCCAGTGTCTTGATATTCATAACCACCTCTCATCCTCCAAAAATCAGCGCGACTGCTTCAAATCCTTCAATCGCCGCTGCACTTCTACCGCCGTTGGTGCGACGGATCCCCGGAAAGTTCGATGGGCCACCCAAAAAAAACGGATCGCGCCGCCGCTTATCCTTTTCCGTTTGCACCGGACGGGTCGTAGCTGGTATCTGTACGCATAACCAGTACTCGTACGCCACGGCCCTGTTTTCCTGTGACCACAAATCCCCTCGACGATCCGTTCTATTACTTGAACAACTTCATGCAAGTGCTTGATTGGCTTGAACATCGTTATGCCGATGTATTGAGTGTCGAGGAGCAATGCTTCATCCGTGAGTTCAATCGACTGCCCCGGGAACCCCGTGCGCTCCTGGTCCGGATGGTCATGCGCAAGGGTGTTCACTTTCGGGCGAGCAAACTGCATTACGTCGAGATCGGCGACATTGCCATGGCCGCTGAGCCGCTGTTGGCCCAGGGTTGGATCGATGAGCAGTCGCCGCTGCCGCTCGACGTGGTGTTCGAGGCGTTGCTCAAGGCCGAAATCCTTCAATGTTTCGGTGCCGCCATCGATCAGCCCAAAGGGAAAAAGTCCGACTGGCTGCCTGCATTGAGCGAACGGTTTCCCGAGGTTCAACCCTTCAATCAGTGGTGCGCGCCACTGGATGATCGGTTGTTCAGCCTGACTATCATGGGCTTGTGCGATCGCCTGCGCCTGATGTTTTTCGGCAATCTTTACCAGGACTGGTCGGAATTCGTGCTTGCCGACCTCGGCATCTTTACCTATGAAAAAGTCGAGTTCTGCGCCGAATCCCGCGGCTTGCGCAGTCGCGAGGACGTGGACGCTTGCCTGTTTCTCCATGACTGTCAGCAGCAGTTCGAGGCCGGTGAAGCGGTGGAGGCGGTTGTCGAGCAGATCAACGGGCTGGCGCTGAGCAATCCCTGGCTGCAAAAACGGCGCAGCAAATTGCTGTTCCAGATCGGTCAGCACTGCGAGCGCGTGGCGGATTTCGCCAATGCCCTGGGCATATACCGCGAGTGCGCCTGGCCTGGCGCACGGTCGCGATTGATTCGTGTGCTGGAGCGCTGCGGCGAGTATCAGTTGGCCATGGACCTGGCCGTTGCTGCCGGGCAATCGCCGGAAAGCGCCGCCGAACAACAGCAATTACTGCGAGTGGTGCCCAGGCTGCGGCGCAAACTCGGCGGGCCGGCAGTGAAACGATCCTCTCCACGGGAAATGCAGCGTCTCGATCTGCAACTGCCCAGAACCGACCCGACGCTGTCGGTGGAGTTTTACGTTCAAGCGCATCTGGCGGAGGAATCGGCGCCGGTGCATTACGTCGAAAACAGCCTGATCAACTCGTTGTTCGGGTTGCTGTGCTGGCCGGCAATCTTTGCGCCGTTACCGGGGGCGTTTTTCCACCCGTTCCAGCGCGGGCCGGCGGATTTGCTCAATGAAGACTTCCAGGCGCGCCGGGCCGACCTGTTTCAGGCCTGCCTTGCCGAGCTGGATGACGGACGTTACCGCCAGACCATCCGTGAGCGGTATGTCGCCAAGTGGGGCGTGCAGTCGCCTTTCGTGTTCTGGGGCGCGTTGAGCGAACCACTGCTTGAGCAGGCCCTGGACTGCCTGCCCGCCGAGCACCTCAAACACTGGTTCAACCGCCTGCTGCTGGACATCAAGGCCAATCGCGCCGGCATGCCGGACCTGATTCAGTTCTGGCCGCAGCACAAGACCTACCGCATGATCGAAGTCAAAGGCCCCGGTGATCGCCTGCAGGACAACCAGTTGCGCTGGCTCGAGTTCTGCCATGATCACCAGATGCCGATTGCTGTTTGCTACGTGCAGTGGGCGGAGCAGGGCGCTTGAGCTACAGCATCGCGGTGCGGGCGTTGTGTGAATTCACCGCCAAGGTCGGGGACCTCGACCTGCGTTTCACGCCTTCGCCGACGGCACTGGAAGGTATCGTCGGCCACCGTACGGTGGCGTCCCGGCGTAGCGAGGGTTACCAGAGTGAGGTCGCGCTTGAAGGTCTGTACCAGACGTTGAAGGTCAGGGGCAGGGCGGACGGCTACGACCCGGCGCAAAACTGCCTGGAAGAAGTCAAAACCTATCGCGGGGACTTGAGCAAACAACCGGCCAACCATCGTCAACTGTATTGGGCGCAGGCCAAGGTCTATGGCTGGTTGATGTGCCAGAAACTGGGCCTGGCGCAGATCAACCTGGCGCTGGTGTATTTCGACATCGTCAGCGAAAAGGAAACCTGCCTGGTCGAGGCCTTCAGCGCTGGAGAATTGCAGGAGTTCTTCGAGCAACATTGCCGACTGTTCCTGCATTGGGCCGAACAGGAAATGGCCCATCGCGAGGCGCGCAACGGCGCGGCGCAGCAACTGGCGTTTCCCCACGCAGGCTTTCGTCCGGGCCAACGGCATTTGGCCGAGTCGGTGTTCAAGGCGGTCAGCACCGGCCGGTGCCTGATGGCGCAGGCGCCGACCGGCATCGGCAAGACGCTTGGGACGCTGTTTCCGATGCTCAAGGCGCTGGCGCCGCAGCAACTGGACAAGGTGTTCTTTCTTACGGCAAAAACGCCGGGGCGCAAACTGGCGCTCGATGCTGCGCAGGTGATCCTCGACAGCGCGGATGCGCCGCCGCTGCGGGTTCTGGAGATGATCGCCCGGGACAAGGCCTGCGAACATCCGGACAAAGCCTGCCACGGCGAATCCTGCCCATTGGCCCAAGGCTTCTATGATCGCTTGCCGGCCGCGCGCCAGGCCGCCAGCGAGCTGTCACTGTTGAACCAGAATGCCTTGCGCGAGGTGGCCGTGAAACATGCGGTGTGCCCGTACTACCTGAGCCAGGAAATGGCCCGCTGGTCAGACGTGGTGGTCGCCGACTACAACTACTATTTCGATTTCAGTGCGCTGCTGTTCGGGCTGGCCCAGGCCAATAACTGGAAAGTCGCGGTGCTGGTGGACGAAGCCCACAACCTGGTGGAGCGCGGCCGGCAGATGTACAGCGCCGGTCTCGACCAGTCGGCCCTCAACGGCGTGCGTAAAACCGCGCCAGAGCCGTTGAAAAAATCCCTGCAACGGGTCAATCGTGAGTGGAACGCCCTGCATAACCTGCAACTTGGTGCGTATCAGGCCTACGACAAGCCTCCGGAAAAACTGCTTCAGGCGCTGTCCTCGTGCAGTGCGAGCATTGGCGATTACCTCAATGATCACCCGCAGGGCCTGGACAGTGCATTGCAGACGTTTTATTTCGACATGCTGCAGTTCTGCCGCGTTGCCGAACTCTTCGACGAACAGTTTCTGTTCGACATCAGCAAGCGGGACCTCGAGCGCAAAAAGCCGCTCTCGCAACTGTGCCTGCGCAACGTGGTGCCTGCCGGTTTCATCCGCCCGCGCCTGACGGCCGCACGCAGTACCGTGCTGTTCTCCGCGACGTTGAGCCCGCGTCATTACTATGGGGATCTCCTCGGGACGCCGGCGAACACGGTGTGGATCGATGTCGAATCACCGTTTCACGCTGACCAGTTGAAGGTCCATATCGTCAATCAGATATCCACGCGGTTCGTCCATCGACAGTCGTCCCTGGCGCCGATCGTCGAGCTGATTGCCCGGCAGTTCAGTCAACGCCCCGGCAACTACCTGGCGTTTTTCAGCAGCTTCGATTACTTGCAGCAAGTGGCGCAGTTGCTGGCCGAAAAACACCCGCACATCACTGTGTGGGCGCAATCGCGGGGCATGGGAGAAGCCCGGCGACAGGATTTTCTCGATCAATTCACCGCGGACAGCCAGGGAGTCGGCTTCGCAGTGCTGGGCGGGGCATTTGGCGAAGGCATCGACTTGCCCGGCGCGCGGTTGATCGGTGCATTCATCGCCACCTTGGGCCTGGCGCAACTCAACCCGGTCAACGAACAGTTGAAACATCGCATGGCCGCGATTTTCGGGGCCGGTTACGACTACACCTACCTGTTTCCCGGCGTGCAGAAAGTGGTGCAGGCTGCGGGGCGAGTGATACGCACCCAACAGGATGAGGGGGTGGTGATGTTGATTGATGACCGGTTTGGCGACAGCAAGGTCAAGCAACTGCTGCCGCGCTGGTGGTCGGTTGCTCCGGCGATTTCGCTCTCGGCGGAGTAGGATTTTTTACCTTAAAAAACATCGACATACCTTGAAAAACACAGGCATTTGAACAAGTGGCGAATGCCCGCTTTATTCATAGAGGCAATCATCACTTTCAAGCCAGTCTTTGATAAGGAAATCAAGGTATGTCAGCAGCACCAAACTATACGTACACCCAAGAGCAGGTCACGGCCGCATTCGATGAAATAAAAGCGACGCTGTTCAGCGGCATTACGGCCGAGGCAACCCCGAAAATGCTGATCGTTGCCGGCCTGCAGGGATCTGGCAAAACGTATCTGCTTGAAAAAAGTCTTCTGCCTTCGGGCCGCTACAAAAATTACGTGCGCCTGTACCTGCCCGAATACCGGAAAAAACACCCTCACTACACCGAGATGATCAAGCTTGGCGTTCTGCATGCGTATGAGCATACAGAGGAGTTTGTGCGTGAAGTCAGCGCGATGATCTTTACGCAGGCATTCGTCGGAAAATACAACATCGTCATGGAATGCGCGTTCGACAGCCTCGATTTCGCGGCTTTTCCGCCGACGGCAACAGCCGCCGGTTATCAGTTCGAGACTCATATCGTTGGCTGCACCCAAGAGTTCGCTCACGTGTCGAGCATCAAACGCGCGCTTAAAAGCCTGGAAAACCAGGAGATGGAAAGGTTTCTTACGGTTTCGAAACTCGAGGCCAGCATGCATTTCGCACTCGCGATCATTCTGGCATTCGAGACAGCGGCAAAGGCAATCAGCGGCTCGCAAATGTTCGTGTACGAGCGCGGGTTCGGCGTGCTGAATGAGCGTACCTTGCGTGCTCAGAGTACCTACACAAAAGCGGCCGACGGTACCGTCAGCACTACGACAACGCTGAAGGACTTTGCGCATAGCACTTACTTCGACATTATCGATAACCATGCCAACTCGACGAGTCGCCGCAACAAAGTCATCAAAGAGTGCCATCTGGCGCTGCTCAAGATTGCGGGTCATGCCCAGCATGTTCCGAGTTTCGTATACAACGATCTGTATGCCTGCATTGTCAGATACGTAAACCGATAACACATTGCGTCGAGCGGGGCATTTCGGCTTTCCAAACCCCGGGTTTGTCGCATACTCCTCAAAAAACAATCACGACGTGAGGGCTCAATGAACGAAGATCGAGGCAAAGCCAGCACCATCGAGGACGGGCGCTTTCGCCTGTTGATCGATGCGGTGATTGACTATGCGATCTACATGATTGATCCCGACGGCATCATTACCAGTTGGAATGCCGGCGCTCGACGTTTCAAAGGGTATGAAGAAGCGGAAATCCTCGGTCAGCATTTTTCGCGGTTCTACACCGAGGAGGACCGTCTCAAGGGGATGCCCCAACGAGCCCTGGACACCGCCATTCGGGAAGGGCGATTCGAGGGGGAAGGCTGGCGGGTGCGCAAGGACGGTACGCATTTCTGGTGCCATGTGGTGATCGATCCGATCCTCGATTCGACGGGCAAGTTGCTGGGGTTTGCCAAGATCACCCGGGACCTGACCGACCGCAAAATGGCTGAAGAAGTGCTCAAGCAAAGCGAACAGCAGTTCCGGCTGCTGGTGCAAAGTGTCACGGACTACGCCATCTACATGCTCGACGCTGACGGACGGCTGACCAACTGGAACCCTGGTGCCCAGCGCATCAAGGGTTACTTGCCCGAAGAAGTGATCGGTCAGCATTTTTCGATGTTTTACACCCCGGAAGACCGCGCAGCCGGCGAACCGAAGCGCACGCTGGACATTGCCATCCGTGAGGGGCGATTCGAGAACAAAGGCTGGCGAGTGCGCAAGGACGGCACGCGGTTCCTGGCGCATGTCGTGGTCGATCCGATCTGGGGCGATACCGGGACGTTGCTCGGTTTCGCCAAGATCACCCGGGATATCACTGAAGCAACCCGCGCTCAGCAGGCGCTCGAACAAACCCGTGAGGCGCTTTTCCAGGCGCAGAAAATGCAAGCCATCGGGCAATTGAGCGGGGGGATTGCCCATGACTTCAACAATTTGTTGACGGTGATCCTTGGCAATCTGGAAATCGTGCGCAAGCGAATCGGGGACGATTCGAAGATCACCCGATTGCTGGACAACGCCACTCAAGGCGCCTTGCGCGGAGTGGCGCTGACCCAGCGCATGCTGGCCTTTGCCAGGCGACAGGAACTGAAGACCGAGTCCGTCGAGATACCGACGTTGGTGGAGGGCATCACCGGCCTGTTGCGCAGTTCCCTCGGGCCTTCCGTAGTCCTCGAAACCCGTTTTACGGAAACGATCGAGCCTGTTTGGGCCGACAAAAACCAGCTCGAACTGGCAGTCCTGAACCTGGCGACCAATGCCCGCGACGCCATGCCCCATGGCGGCAAGCTCCTGATCAGCGCCCGTTCTGAAGACGCCGGCGATCACCCCTCGCTCAGGCCAATGACAGGTCGTTATGTTTGCCTGAGCATCAATGACACCGGGGAGGGCATGGACGACGCCACACTCGCCGTGGCGATGGACCCGTTCTTCACCACCAAAGGGGTCGGCAAAGGTACGGGGCTGGGATTGTCGATGGTGCATGGCTTCATCGAACAATTGGGCGGGCGATTCATTCTAAAGAGCCAGAAGGGCAAGGGCACCACGGCCGAACTGTGGATTCCCGTCGCGACGCAGGGTTCGATCGCCAAGCCTGCCCAGGAGGAAGCCGCACCGCCGGTGCCTCGTCTGTGCGTGCTGGTGGTGGATGACGACAGCCTGGTGCTGACCAGTACCTGCCTGTTGCTCGAAGATTTGGGCCATCAGGTGATCAGTGCAGTATCCGGGGCTCAAGCGCTGACAGTGCTCGACAGCGAACAGGTCATCGACCTGGTCATTACCGACATGGCCATGCCTCAAATGAACGGTGCGCAACTGGCGCAGGCGATCCGAAGCATCAGGCCCGACCTGCCGATCATCCTCGCCACCGGTTACGCCGAGCGGCTGGAAGGCTTTGCGACCAGGCTCCCGCGCCTGTCCAAACCATTCACGCAACTCAACCTGGTGGAAATCATCGCCTCGACATTACGGTAACAAACCGTCCGGCTCTTCGAGCGTACGCGCTTATTCTCCCGCGCCCGTAGGAGCCGGCTTGCCGGCGATTGGCCCCTGAGCCCTGCGCTGACCTTGCGGACGCTATCGCCGGCAAGCCAGCTCCTACGAGGTGCGAGGTGGCTGGCAGGGATGTTTGCCGCGACAAAATCCTGTAGGAGCCGGCTTGCCGGCGATTGGCCCCTGAGCCCTGCGCTGACCTTTCGGACGTCATCGCCGGCAAGCCAGCTCCTACAAGGTACGAGGTGGCTGGCATGGATGTGTGCCGCGACAAAATCCTGTAGGAGCCGGCTTGCTGGCGATTGGCCCTTGAACCCTGCGGTGACCTTGCGGATGTCATCGCTAGCAAGCCAGCTCCTACAAGGTGCGAGGTGGCTGGCAGGGATGTGTGCCGCAACAAATCCCTGTAGGAGCCGGCTTGCTGGCGATTGGCCCTTGAACCCTGCGGTGACCTTGCGGATGTCATCGCCGGCAAGGGGGGCTTGTTAGCGGTCGCGCAAACTGCGCTCCATCCGTGCGATGCCTTCCTCCAGCAACGCGCGCGGGCAGCCGAAGTTCAGGCGCACGAACTGTTGGCTGTCATCGCCGAAATCCAGGCCAGGGCTAAGCCCGACCTTCGCCTTTTCAAGGAAGAACTGCTGCGGGTTCTCCAACCCCAGCGCCGAACAGTCGAGCCAGGCCAGGTAAGTGCTCTGAGGCACATTCATGCTGATGCCGGGCAAGCGCGTGCGAACGGCTTCCACCAGATAATCGCGGTTACTTTGCAGGTAGTCCTTGAGCTCTGCCAGCCACGGCGCACCTTCGGTGTAAGCAACACGTGTCGCTTCCATGCCCAGCGGATTGACGCTGTCGACCATGCCGCAGCGCGCATGGTTGACGCGTTCGCGCAGGGCGCGGTCCTGAATGATCATGAACGAAGTCTTCAGGCCAGCGATGTTGTAGGCCTTGCTCGCCGACATCAGCGTGATGGTGCGCCGGGCGATTTCCGGGCTCAACGACGCGGTGGGGATGTGTTGGCGGCCGTCGAAGCACAGTTCGGCATGGATTTCGTCGGAAATGATCCAGGCGCCCTGTGCCACACAGATATCGGCCACGGCTTGCAGTTCTTCCCTTGGGAACGCCTTGCCCAGCGGGTTGTGCGGGTTGCTCAGCAGCAACGCACCGCCGCCTTCCAGCGACTGGCGCAAGGCCTGAAGCGGCGTGGCGTACGTGCCATCAGCCATCGCCTCGAAATTCAGTTCAACCTTGTTCAGCCCCCAATGCCCCGGTGCATGACGCAGCGGTGGGTAGTTGGGCGTTTGCACCACGACATTCTGTTGCGGCTGGACCAGCGCATTCAGGGCCATGTTGAAACCCGATTCCACGCCCGGCAGGAAAACCAGCTCCTGCGGCTCGACGCGCCAGGCGTACTTGTTCCAGAGGTCGGTCACGATGGCATTGCGCAAGTCATCCTGCGCCACGCTGTAGCCGAGCAACGGGTGTTCCAGACGTTTTTGCAGGGCCTGGATGATCACCGGTGGCGCGGCAAAATCCATGTCGGCAACCCACATCGGCAATACGTCGGCCGGGTAGCGGCTCCACTTGGTACTGCCGGTGTTGTGGCGGTCGAACACCTGATCAAAATCGAAGGTCATGCTCATTCTCATACAAGGCAGGGTTGTTTTCGGCGGTCATGATAAACGCCAACCCCTGTGGGAGCGAGCCTGCTTGAGAGTGCGAACGCGCGGGCTGACGATTATCAGAAACGGCCGAAACTCAGCGGGTACTCGATAACGACATAAACCCTGTCGATATCATCGCCCGCCTGGGCGCTGTTGGCCCGGTGCGAGACATGGGACAGTTGCAGCGACAAGCCCTTGGCCGATCCAGACTGCACGATGTAGCGCAAGTCAATGTCTCGCTCCCAATGCCGTCCACCATCACCTTGCAGCGGCCTGTACGCACCGACCGACTCATCGAACGGGTTGTAGGCGCCGCCCTTGGGGGCGTGCGTACCGTCGATCTGGCTGCCTGTGACATAACGGGTCATGAATTTCAGCCCGGGAATGCCATAGAGGCCCAGATCAAGGTCATAGCGAGCTTGCCAGGACTGCTCGTGGGCACCGTTGAAGTCGGCGTATTTGATCGAGTTGGCGAGGTAGATCGAGTCGCCACCGACGAAATCGAACGGGGTATCGCCGTTAACCTTTTGATAGGCCAACGTGAAGGCGTGGGCATCGACGGTGTATTTGCCTGACAGGCTGAACGCTGTGTTGTCGATAGCACCGGCCAACGCCTGGCCTGTGTCCTGCGTGCGATAGAGATTGGCGTCGAGGAACCAGCCGGACTGTTTCAGGTGCAGATTGGCGTAGTACTGATGCCAGGTGTCGGTCAGCTCTGAAGCATAGAGGGCCGCGCCGAACGGACTTTGCGTAAACAGGTCGGCACCCAGAATAGAAATGCCGCCCGCTTCAGTGTTGGCGCCGTAGCCGTAAAAGTTGTCCTTGCCCGAAGCACCGTCCTGATTCTTGAACGCCGTGAAGTGGCCGGCGACCAGATTCATCCCCTCAATCTCGTGGCTGTTCACCAGAAAACCGCTGGCGTACTCGGGTTGCAGGCGTTTATCCGCGGTGTCGAACACCGGGGTTTCGACCATCATTTCACCGAAGGCTAACGTGGTTTTCGAGGCCTTGATTTTCAACGCGCCGCCAGCACTGGAATAGTTGTCTTCGCTACGACCGTCGCTGTCCAGCGGCAATAACCCTGTCCCGGAATGGCCCTTGCCACCGTCCAGTTTCAATCCTAGAAAGCCGTGGGCATCGAGTCCGAATCCGAGGGTGCCGGGGGTGAAACCGGATTCAAAAGAGCTGATAAAGCCCTGAGCCCACTCAGCTTTGTAGCTTTTGCCTGCCGGCGTCGGGGATCGATAGTCGTTGTTGAGATAGAAATTTCGGCTCAGCACTTCAAGCTTCGCGCCGGCCAGCAAGCCCTGCGATTCATCTGCCAGGACCATGCCTGATAACAGCGCCGGCAAACACAGGCACAACCCGCGACTGAGGTCTCGTGAGGAAAACGTCATCGATCAGTCCACCGCGAAGGGAAGCGGCTCCGGAACCCCGGAGCCACGTGATTACTTAATGACCTTCGGAGGCGCCGAACATGGTCTTGGCGTAGATCAGGCCCAGACCGTAAGAACCGCCGTTGGCGATCGAGGTTTTCACGGTTTCGTCGTAGGTCTCGGTACGTGCCCAGTCGCGCTGCAATTCAAGCAGGTATTGCAACGAAGTCATCGGCCGCGCGCCGATCTGGATCATGCGCTGCATCGCCATTTCATGGGCTTCGGTGGTGACGTCGCCACAGGCGTCGGCAATCACGTACACCTCAAAACCCTGGTCGATGGCCGACAGCGCCGGGCCGACGATGCACACGGAGGTCCACAGGCCGGCGAGGACGATTTTCTGTTTGCCGAACTTATTCACTTCAACGGCAATGCGCTCGTCTTCCCAGGTGTTCATGCTGGTGCGGTCGATGACGTTGTGTTCCGGGAACACCGATTTGATTTCGTCGAAGATCGGGCCGGAGAAGCTCTTTTCGGCAACGGTGGTGAGGATGGTCGAGACCTTGAAGCCGCGCGCCGCCTTGGCCACCAGCGCGGCATTGTTGCGCAGGGTCACGGCGTCGATCGACTTGGTCGCAAAGGACATTTGCGACTGGTGATCGATCATGATCAGCGTGTGGTCGGTTGGGGTCAGCAGGGTTTTGCCGGGTACTGCTTTTGCGATAGCCATGGCGATGTCCTTACGGGGTGAGTGAGGAGGCCATGGTGGCGTAGAGTCGGGCGGGGATATTGAATCGATGTGCTGTGTTTTGACTTTCTTGTGGGGGAGGCTAGCCAGTTCCTACAGGATCGGGGTGTACGCCCCCCCCTGTAGGAGCCGGCTTGCTGGCGAATCGATGGTGGCCGTTATGCCGCCTTACCAGATCGGCAACGTGTAACTGACGATCAACCGGTTTTCATCCAGATCACTGCCAAAATTTGTCGAGCGCACTGTCGCATTGCGCCATTTCACTCCGACGTTTTTCAGCGGTCCGCTCTGCACGACATACCCGATATCGGTATCGCGCTCCCATTCCTTGCCTTCAGGGCGGTTGTTACCCAGGTCTATATCGGTACCGTTGATGTAGCGGGTCATGAACGTCAGGCCGGGAATGCCGAGGGCGGCAAAGTTGTAGTCGTAACGGGCCTGCCAGGATTTTTCGTCCTTGCTGGCAAAGTCGCCGATCTGTACGAAGTTCACCAGGAACGCATCGGTGCCATTGATGTAGGCATACCCGGTATCGCCGCTCATGCCTTGATAGCCCAGGCCGAATGCATGCCCACCGAGGTTGTAGGTGAACATGGCGCCAATTGCCTTGTTGTCGACATTACTGCCGCCATCATCGATGGAGCGTGCGAACCGCAGATCAGTCTTCAACGATTGACCGACGGTGACCGGCAACACGTAGGTCAGGTTGACCAGGTGCTGGCTGTAGAAATTGTCGAGGTGGCCGTAGCTATAACCAGTGGCGAGGTTACTGGTCCATTTGTAGTTCAGGCTGGCGAAATCGAAGCTGTCGCTGTCCAAATGGCGGCTGGTGATGCCCTTGGCGCCGGTTCGGGTGATGCCCATGTCCTCATAGTCCGAGGAGTCGCGCTGGTTGACCTGCGTCAGCCGTCCGGCATCCACGGTCAGGCCTTCGACTTCCAGCGAAGTCAGCTGGCCGCCCTTGAAGGTTTGCGGCAACAGCCGTGAATCGTTGGCCAATACCGTCGGCAGCTTGGGCAGCAATGTGCCCAGTTTCAATGTGCTTTTGGACGCACGCAGTTTGGCGGTCAGGCCCAGTTCACCGTATTCGTCCTGCGCGCCTTTGCGCGTGTCGCGATGGCGCTGGAGCAGGCCGGAGCCGGCACGATCCGGGCTGGAATCGAGTTTGACGCCTACCAGGCCGATCGTATCGAAACCGACCCCGATCAGCCCCTCGGTAAAGCCGGATTCGTAGCGCAACAGGAAGCCCTGCGCCCATTCCTCCTGTTTCGATTGCGCCGCGTTGGTCTGACGATAGTCACGGTTGAAGTAGAAGTTGCGTAGCTCAAGGCTGGCCTTGCTGTCCTTGATAAAGTCAGCAGCGGCGGGGGCCGAGAGGCTGATGACGCCGCCGGCCAGCAACAGTCGGGTAGCGAGAGTGCGGGTGTTGCGATCCATGTGAAGCCCCTTTGTTTTTATTATGAAATGACGGCTTGCGCGACCCTCGCCAACCGGGCGAGGGCTTACCAAGAAAAAACGCGAGCGCCGAAAAGAGAGGAGCGTGGCGCCGCGTGC
This sequence comes from Pseudomonas sp. BF-B-15, assembly GCF_019946675.1. Lineage (NCBI taxonomy): Bacteria > Pseudomonadati > Pseudomonadota > Gammaproteobacteria > Pseudomonadales > Pseudomonadaceae > Pseudomonas > Pseudomonas sp. BF-B-15. Next base: position 105,635 of record NZ_JAGYFZ010000001.1, on the reverse strand, counting down.
GGTTCAATCGTTAGAACTGCTCGGCGCTCAGACCGAACAACGAGGCACTGCCGGCGCGAATCGATTGGTCGAGGCTCAAAATGCGCGGCAGCAGGCGATGGAAGTAGAAGTCGGCGGTGGCGATCTTCGCACCGTAAAAGCCTTCGTCGTCGCTTCGCTTTTGCCGGGCAACCTGCGCCATGCGCGCCCACAACCAGGCGTAGGCCACATACCCGAACAGGTGCAAATACTCCACGGAAGCGGCGCCGACTTCGTTGCGGTTGGTCGCTGCCCGGTCCTGCAACCAGTCGCTCAGGTCTTCCAGGCGCTGCACGGCATCGAACAATTGCGCGCTGTAGGGCGCGTCAGGCTGGTGGGCGAAATGCCGAATCTGGCCGGTGAACTGACGCAACGCGAAACCGTTATCGGCCAGCACTTTGCGCCCGAGCAGGTCCAGCGCCTGAATGCCGTTGGTGCCTTCGTAGATCTGCGCGATGCGCACGTCGCGGACCAATTGTTCCTGGCCCCATTCGCGGATGTAGCCATGGCCGCCGAACACTTGCTGGCCGTTGATGCAGCTCTCCAGACCGGTGTCGGTGAAGAAGGCCTTGGCAATCGGCGTCAGCAGCGCGACCAGGCTCTGGGCGCTCTCGCGTTCTTGCGCATCGTCGGAGAACTTCGCCAGATCGAGCTGCTGTCCGACATAACTGGCGAACGCGCGGCCACCTTCAGTCATGGCTTTCATGCTGAGCAGCATGCGGCGCACATCGGGGTGGACGATGATCGGATCGGCGACTTTGTCCGCGGCCACGGTGCCGGTCGGGGCGCGGCTCTGAATGCGTTCACGGGCGTAGGCCACCGCACTCTGATAGGACGCTTCGGCGCAGCCAATGCCCTGAATACCGATGGACAGGCGTTCGTAGTTCATCATGGTGAACATCGCTGCGAGGCCTTTGTTGGCTTCGCCCACCAGCCAGCCGCTGGCACCGTCGAAATTCATCACACAGGTGGCCGAGGCCTTGATGCCCATCTTGTGTTCGATCGAACCGCAACTTACGGCGTTGGCCCGGCCAAGGGAGCCGTCGGCATTGACCAGCACTTTGGGCACCACAAACAGCGAGATGCCTTTCGGTCCGGCCGGCGCGTCGGGCAGTTTTGCCAACACCAGATGGACGATGTTTTCGGTCAGGTCCTGATCGCCGCCGGTGATGAATATCTTGCTGCCGGTGATGCTGAAACTGCCATCCGCCCGAGGTTCGGCGCGAGTGCGGATGATCCCCAGATCGGTGCCGGCATGGGCTTCGGTCAGGCACATGGAGCCGGCCCAGCGACCTTCATACATCGGCGGCAGGTACAGGTCTTTCAAGGTCTCGCTGGCGTGGGCATCCAGCGCCAGGCACGCACCGGAACTCAATGCCGAATACAGCGCGAAACTGGAATTAGCGCCGTAGAGCATTTCTTCAAACTGCACGGCGAGCATTTTCGGCATGCCCATGCCGCCGTACTCGGGATTACCGGACAGGCCGACCCAGCCACCGTCGATGTACGTGGCATAAGCCTGTTTGAAGCCGATGGGCGTGGTCACCTGACCTTCATGCCACTGTGCGCCTTCTTCGTCGCCGCTGCGGTTCAAGGGTGCGATCAGGTGCGCGGTGACTTTCCCCGCTTCCTCAAGGATCGCGTCGGCGATGCCGGCATCGATGTTGTCAGCCAGGGCAGGCAGGCGTGCCCACAGGGCCGGGGCGTCGAACACCTCATGCAGGACGAAGCGCAGATCGCGCAGGGGGGCTTTGAATTCGGGCATAACGTGAACCTCGACAGGACGGTTGTGCACGGCGCCGCAACCGGGCGCCGTGCCTTTCAATCAATGACTGGAAGCGATGGCAGCACCGAGACCGGTCTGGGCGCGCACGAACTGGTCGGCGTAGGCGTCACGTTCCTTGTCGGCCCGCACACTGCGGTCGAGTCGGGACACGACGACAATCACCAGGAACGCCAGCGGCATGGAAAACAGCGCCGGGTGGTCGTACGGGAAGATGGCGTGAGCATGACCGAGCACGGTCACCCACACGGCCGGGGACAGGATCACTAGCACCAGCGCGCAGATCAGGCCGGCAAAACCGCCGATGATCGCGCCTTTGGTGGTCAGGCCTTTCCAGTACATGGCCATGATCAGTACCGGGAAGTTGGTCGAGGCGGCGATGCCGAAGGTCAGGCCGACCAGGAACGCGACGTTCATCTTCTCGAACAGAATGCCCAGCAGAATCGCGATGATGCCCAGGCCTACGGTGGCCATGCGGGTGACGCGCATTTCCTGTTTCTGGGTGGCGTTGCCTTTCTTGAAGACGGTGGCGTAGAGGTCGTGGGAAATCGCCGACGCACCGGCCAGGGCCAGCCCGGAGACCACCGCAAGGATGGTGGCGAACGCCACGGCCGAGAGGAACCCGAGGAACAGGTTGCCGCCTACCGCTTTGGCCAAGTGCATCGCGACCATGTTGCCGCCGCCAATCAAGGCGCCGCCAACTTCACCGTTGACGTAATACTGCGGATCGGTGCCGATGATCACCATCGCGGCGAAGCCCAGGGTGCAGACCACGAGGAAGAAGAAACCGATGAAACCGGTGGCGTAGAACACCGATTTACGCGCTTCCCTAGCGTTGGGTACGGTGAAGAAGCGCATCAGAATGTGCGGCAGACCGGCAATGCCGAATACCAGGCCGAGAGACATTGACGCGGTGTTGATCGGGTCGGCGAGCATTGAGCCGGGGCCCATGATATTCCAGCCGCTGGCATGCGCTTCGACCGCTTTGGTGGCCAGGGTTTCGTAGCTGAAACCGAACTGCGACATGGCCATGCCCGCGAGAGTCGTGCCGCCGGCCAGCAGCAACACAGCCTTGATGATTTGCACCCAGGTCGTTGCGATCATGCCGCCGAAGATCACATACACCAGCATCAACGCGCCGACGATCACCACCGCTACCGGGTAGTCGAGGCCGAACAGCAATTTGATCAACTGGCCGGCACCGACCATCTGCACGATCAGGTAGCAACACACCACCGTCAACGAACCGAATGCAGCGAAGATCCGCACTTTGTTCTGGTCCAGTCGGTAGGAGACGATGTCGGCAAAGGTGTAGCGCCCCAGATTGCGCAGCCGCTCGGCCATCAGGAAGGTGATGATCGGCCAACCGACAAAGAAGCCGATGGTGTAGATGAAACCGTCGTAACCCTTGGCGAACACCAGGCTGGACAGCCCCAGCAGCGTAGCGGCGGACATGTAGTCGCCGGCAATCGCCAAGCCGTTCTGAAACCCGGTAATGCCACCGCCGGCAGTGTAGAAGTCCGAGGTGGATTTGGTCTGGCGCGCGGCCCACCAGGTGATGGCCAGCGTGCCGAGGACGAACACGAAGAACATGCCGATCGCATGCAGGTTCAGCGGTTGTTTTTCGATGGCACCCAACGCGGGTGCAGCTAATACAACGGAGGTCGGCAACAGGCAGGCTGCGGCGAGGATGAGTTTACGCATCACTTGCTCTCCTCAAGAATGGCCGAACCCAGCGCATCGAAGCGCGTGTTGGCGCTGTAGACGTACCAACCGGTCAGCAACCAGGAAAAAACAATGATCGCCGCGCCAACCGGCATGCCGAGGGTCAACATCCGGTGCTCGCCGAGCGGCGCGTGCAGCCATTGCGGGGCAAACGCCACCACGAACATGAACAGGTAATAAGTGCCCAGCACCGCAGCACTCAACGACCAGGCCAGGCGCGAGCGACTGCTGACCAGTTGCAGGAATTTCGGGTTGGTCCGAATACGTTCACAGCGTTGGGTATCGGTTGCATGGATGTCGATCATGATGCGCTCCACATTGTTGTTGTTATCGGTGTGTGGGGGCAGGGCAGGCCGAATCCGGCCTGCACGAGCCCGAGGCGGCAGGTAAGACACCTGCCGCCTGATAGGTAAAACGTCGGTGAGGGTTAGAGGGCCTTGGCCCTGTCGCGCAGTACGTACTTCTGGATCTTGCCGGTGGATGTCTTCGGCAGGAGGGTGAAAATCACCGTGCGCGGGACTTTGAAACCGGCCAGATGCTCGCGGCAGAAGCTGATGATGTCGGCCTCGCGAACGTCCTGGTGATCAGCCTTCAAGGTGATGAAGGCGCAGGGCGTTTCGCCCCATTTTTCATCGGGGCGGGCGACCACGGCGGCTTCCATCACCCCCGGATGGCGATAGAGCACGCCTTCGAGTTCGATGGTGGAAATGTTCTCGCCACCGGAAATGATGATGTCTTTGAGGCGGTCTTTGATCTCGACATAACCGTCTGGGTGACACACCGCCAGGTCGCCAGTATGAAACCAGCCACCCTCGAATGCTTCGGCGGTGGCCGTCGGGTTTTTCAGGTAGCCCTTCATCACGGTGTTGCCGCGCATGAACACTTCACCGATGGTCTGGCCATCGCGCGGGGTCGGTTCCAGCGTCTTCGAATCGCCGACCATCACACCTTCGAGCGTCGGGTAGCGCACGCCTTGACGGGATTTGATCTGCGCCCGTTCTTCCAGCGGCAGTTCGTCCCATTCGGCATGCCAGGCGCAGAGGGTCACCGGACCATAGGTTTCCGTCAGGCCGTAGACGTGGGTGACCTTGATGCCCATTTCCTCCACGGCGCCGATGACTTTGGCCGGCGGCGCAGCACCGGCGACCATGGCGTTGACCGGGTGATCGATGGCCGCCTTCGCGGACTCCGGCATGTTGACCAGCGCGTTGAGCACGATCGGCGCGCCGCACAGGTGCGTGACCTGATGTTCGCGAATCAGCGTGAGGATTTTCTGCGGATCGACCCGGCGCAGGAACACGTGAACGCCGGCGAGCGCGGTGATGGTCCACGGGTAGCACCAGCCGTTGCAATGGAACATCGGCAGGGTCCAGAGGTACACCGGATGGTTGCCCATCGCCCAGGTCATCTGGTTGCCCAAGGCATTCAAATAAGCGCCGCGGTGGTGATAGACCACACCTTTCGGATTGCCGGTGGTGCCGGAGGTGTAGTTCAGCGAGATGGCTTGCCACTCGTTGGCTGGCCATTGCCAGGCGAACGCCGGGTCGCCTTCGGCCAGCAACGCTTCATAGTCCAGATCGCTGACGGCCTGGCCTTCACCGTATTCCGGGTCGTTGACGTCGATGACCAGAGGCGGGTGATCAAGCATGCCGATGGCGGCGTGAATCACGTTATGGAATTCGCGGTCGGTGATCAGCACCTTGGCCTCGCCATGCTGGAGCATGAACGCAATGGCTTCAGCATCCAGGCGCACGTTAAGCGGGTTGAGCACGGCGCCGATCATCGGCACGCCAAAATGCACTTCCAGCATTTCCGGGATATTGGGCAGCATCACCGCCACGGTGTCGTCTTTGCCGATGCCGCGACCAGCCAGCGCCGAGGCCAGGCGTCGGCAACGGGTGTAGGTCTGCGCCCAGGTACGGCGAATCGAGCCGTGGATGACGGCGGGGTAGTCGGGGTAAACATTGGCCGTGCGCTCAAGGAAGCTGAGCGGAGACAAGGCGATGTGATTGACAGCCGAAGGGACTAGCCCTTGTTCATAGATCGACATGTGCGGTACTCGGTGGCTGATTGTTAGCTCTATCGGTGGCCTTTCAGCGTCGCCGCTGAGGTCACCTTTATATGTCCGGTGTGCTTTATATAACAATCCTCCATCGATATGGAAGTACAACCTATGGCGTATGGTATATATACTATATTTGATTCGTGCTGAACTAAATGACTACCGTTAAATCGCCAAGGCCGGTATATCCTTGGCTTCCCCAACGAAGCGGACCCGTGATGACCCTGACTCCCGTTCGATTGCACAGCTGGTTGCGCCTGCAGCGTGAGGCCGTGCCTCTGGCCGCCCGGGCCGATGCGTTGTGCCGGGCCTTGCAGGATTGCCCTGAGGTGCGTCGCGCGGTTTACCTGAGCTGGCAACCCCAGGCGCGAATCTACAGCCATGAAGGTGCCGCCCAGCATTTTCCCCCGGGCCAGGGCGATCCTTCGCTGGCCAGCGATCAGTTGCTGTTCGAGCGTTTGCTGGAAGCCGGGCGCCTCGACCTGGCGCAAGTGCGGCAACTGGATTGCTGGTTGGCCGGTCGACTGCGCCGCGCCGCCATCAGCCATGGCCAAGTGTTCGATCTGGCGTTGACGCCTGGGCAGGCCGGGTTGTTGCTGGTGGAAGTCTGCGAAGGCGTGAGTTTCGATTGGCTGGGGTGGGTGCAGGATTTGCTCACGACTTTGCTCAGCAGCGTCAACGGCATGCTGCGTGGCTCGCCACTGTTGGGCCACGATCCGCAACCGAGCCTGTTGCTCGATGCGCAGGGACGGCCGCAGGAATTCAACGCGGCGTTGCTGGCGTTGCTGGCGGAAAAGCCTCTGAGCGACGTATTCGGTTTTCTGCCGGTCAACCATCGGGTACTGGTGCGCGCTTGCCTGGACCAGCAGCGTGCCATTGAAGGGGTCGAAGCCCAGCTCGAAACGCAGATTCTGATCTGGACATTCATTCCCGATCCCCAGGATAACCGTGTGCTCGCCCGTTGCCGCGACGCCACCGCGCAAGTGCTGGCCGAGCGCGAAGCGGCTCAGGCGCGGCGGTTGTACCGGCTGATCATCGAGAACACCACCGACTTGATTTCCCGTCACACACCCGACGGCTGTTTTCTCGATGCCTCCCCCGCGTCATGGACGTTGCTCGGCTATTGGCCGGAAGAACTGCGCGGGCAAATGGCCCAGGGCCTGTTCCATGGCCAGGACCTGGCCAGTCTGGTGCAGCGTGCCCGCGATGCGCTGGAGCAGGACGGTTATCACACCATGACGTATCGCATTCGTCATCGGAACGGGCATTACCTGTGGTTCGAAACCGCCAGTCGGGCGATTCGTGAAACCTATACCGGCACGGTGGTCGAGGTGGTCAGCGTCTCCCGGGACATTACTGCCAGAGTGCAGGCCGAAGAGAACAAGCGGCGCCTGGCCGAAGTCGTCGAGGTCAACACCGATCCGGTGCTGTTCATCGACCCCGAGGGGCAAGTCACTTACCTCAACCCGGCGGCACGCCGCATCCTCGGCATAGGCGAGCAACAGCCGATGCCGGTCCTGGCACAACTGTTCGCCAGCGCAGACCTGACGCGTCTGCAACGTGACGGCTGGAGCGGCGCCGAGCGCGACGGCGTCTGGAGCACCGATGCGCGCTTGCATCCACCGGGCGGTGGCGCGTCGGTGCCGGTGTCGCTGGTGCTGTTGGCGCATCGTTCGGCCGGTGGCGAGCGCTACTATTCACTGGTGGCGCGGGACATGACCGAACGTGAACTGCGCGAAGTGCAGCAGCGCCGCCATCAGGATGAACTGGCGCACACCGCGCGCCTGGTCACCCTCGGTGAACTGGCCTCGGGCATCGCCCACGAAATCAATCAGCCGCTGGCCGCGGTGGTCAATTACGCCAACGCCAGCCAGCGTTATTTGCAGACCGTGGATTCCAATCCCCAGGCCGCCGCCCGGGTTGCGCAAGGGCTGGAACGCATCACCCATCACGCCACGCACGCCTCGGAAGTGATCCGCCGTTTGCGCGCGTTTCTGCGCAAAGGCCAGCGCCGCATGCAGGCGCTGAACGTCACCGATGTCGCCCGCGAAGCCGTGCGTTTGTGCGCCTGGGAAGCGAGTAATTGCCAAGTGACAATCGAGGATCGTCTGCCGGATAATCTGCCGCCCGTTTATGCCGATCGAGTGTTGCTGGAACAAGTCCTGCTCAATTTGTTGCGCAATGCCATCGATGCCAACCGCGAACAACATCCCGGCCAGCCCTCGCTGATTATGATGACCGCCGGGCAGGGCAGTGCCGCCACCGTGGACATCACGGTGCAGGACCAGGGGCCCGGCGTGAGCGAGCCCGAACTGGAGCAGATTTTTACCCCGTTCTATACCAGCAAGGCCGATGGCCTGGGGCTCGGTTTGTCCATGAGCCGCAGCATCATCGAAGGTTTCGGCGGCGAATTGCAGGCCCGCCGCCAACCGGTCGGGCTGCTGATGTGCTGTCGCTTGCCGCTTGCCGGTCCAACAAAACAACAACAGGAATAATGCAATGGCGGGTGTGACGGAGCACGTGGTGTATGTGGTCGATGACGATCAAGGCATGCTCGATTCAACGGTCTGGTTACTGGAATCAGTCGGCCTCAAGGCGTTGCCGTTTACCAGCGGTGTTGAGTTCCTCAATGCCTGCGATGCCAGCCTGGCAGCCTGTGTGCTGCTGGATGTACGCATGCCCGGCATGGGCGGCTTGAACGTGCAGGAAGAAATGCGATTGCGCGAATTGAACCTGCCAATCATCTTCGTCAGCGGTCACGCCGATGTGCCGATCGTGGTGCGTGCGTTCAAGGCCGGCGCTCACGACTTCATTGAAAAGCCCTACAACGAACAACTGCTGCTGGACAGCGTGCAACAGGCCCTGAGCACTTGCGCGACCCACCGTTCGGGTAATCAGGGGCATGAAGCGTTGCAGGCGCGTTTGCTCACGCTGACCCCACGGGAACGAGACGTCTTGTTGCCGCTGGTGCAGGGTTACACCACCCGCGAAATCGCCGAGCAACTGGGGGTGAGCGCAAAAACTGTCGACCTCTACCGCTCACGCGTGATGAAACGCATGCAGGCCAATACCCTGCCGGACCTGGTCGGCATGGCCATTGCCGCCGGACTGGTTGATCCATTGAAGTTGCGTTGAATCCACGCGTTTTCCGCCGAACGACTATGCTGGGCTAACCGATCCCGTACCGTTGCAGTGATCAGGAGGCCTCCATGGAGCCCACTTCGTTCTCCGAAAAAACGCTGACGCGCACGCTGCTCGATGTCCTTATCCGGGCTGGGTTGATCGCGGTTCTGGTGCTGTTCTGCTTTGAAATCTTCAGCCCGTTCCGTGACCTGATGCTGTGGTCGCTGATCCTGGCGATTACCCTTTACCCGTTGCAGGCGCGTCTGAAAGGGCCCTTGGGACAGAATGACGGGCGCATTGCGACGCTGATTATCCTGATCGCCATCGTCATCCTGGTGTTGCCGATTTACTTTCTGGGCACCTCGATAGCCGACTCGGTCGACCGTGTGATGGAAGTGGTCAAGGGCGGCGACTTTCACCTGCCACCACCCGCCGAATCCATTGCCAGTTGGCCATTGGTGGGGCAGCCGCTGTTTGACTTGTGGCTTGAAGCCTCAACCAATCTTCCCGACCTGACCGCCAAATACCTCCCGCAGATCAAGCACTTCAGCCTGTCCCTTTTGAGCAAATTGGCCGGCGTCGGCATGGGTTTCCTGACCTTCATTTTCGCCTTGATCATCGCCGGTATTTTCATGGCCTATGGCGAGAGCGGCAGTCGCAGCGCGGTGCAGATTGCCTCGCGGGTCAGCGACCCGGCCAAAGGACCGAAAATTGCCGCGCTGTGCACCGCAACGATCCGTGCGGTCGCGCTGGGCGTGGTCGGGATCGCGTTCATCCAGATGCTGCTGGTGGGGCTCGGGTTTGTCTTCAAGGGCATTCCCGGCGCCGGTTTGCTGGCCCTTGGGGTGCTGTTGCTCGGCATCATGCAATTGCCGGCGACGCTGATCACGGTTCCGGTGATTGCCTTTGTGTTCGCCACCGAAGGCGCCAACACTGTGACGATCGTGTTTGCCATCTTCGTCTTCGTTGCCGGCCTGGTGGACAACGTGCTCAAACCGCTGCTGCTGGGGCGCGGTGTTGATGTGCCGATGCCGGTGGTGCTGATCGGCGCGCTTGGCGGGATGGTCACCAGCGGCATCATCGGGTTGTTCATCGGTCCGGTGGTGCTGGCGGTCGGGTATCAATTATTCTGGCAATGGGTTCGGGATCAGCCTTCGGAGGGAGGAGGGCCGCCACTATGAATGCGCCGGGTGATGAACTGCTCAATTTCGTACTGATCGCCCATGGTGGTCTGGAGCGCTGGAGCAGTTTCAACCAGGTACGCGCCACTATCGTGACCGGGGGCTCGCTCTGGGCCATGAAAGGGCTGACCCAGGACAGCGCGCCACGGCAGATGACCGTCTGGCTGCATGAGCAGCGGGCCTCAGTGACGCCCTTTGGCGGGGCCGATCAATTCACCGCCTACACCCCGAATCGAATCGCCATCGAAAATACCGCCGGCAAGGTAATCGCCGAGCGATCGAAACCCAGAGAATCCTTTCGCGACCATGGGGAAAACAGTCCCTGGGATCCCTTGCACCGAGCGTACTTCAACGGTTACGCGCTTTGGTCGTACCTGACCATGCCTTTCCAGTTCACCTGGCCGGGTGTCGTGACCGAGGAAGTCGAGCCCTGGCATGAGGGCTCGGAGCGCTGGCGTCGTTTGCGGGTGACCTTCCCCGAGACAATCGCCACGCACTGCGCGGTGCAGGATTTCTACTTCGGTGCAGACTTTCTGTTACGTCGTCACGACTACAACGTGGATGTCAGCGGTGGCCTGGCTGCCGCGCAGTACGTTCATGGCTATGTTGAAACCGACGGCTTGCGCATGCCCGGCAAGCGGCGCGCCTATCGACGCAAGGCCGACGGTCAGGCGGATGAGCACGCCTTGCTGGTGGCGATCGATCTCAGCGACATCGGCTATTCGTAATGCACTGCGGAGGAATGAATCATGACCCTGCATGCCTGGGAAAAACTCTACCTCGATGACCTGAGTCTGGGTCAGGAGTTTGAAAGCGACCCTGTTCGCGTCCACCAGGAAGCGATGTTGGCGTTTGCTCGCGAATACGACCCGCAACCTTTCCATTTGAGTGCCGAAGAGGCCGAGTTGAGTCTGTTCGGCGGTCTGGCGGCCAGCGGCTGGAACACTGCGGCCCTGACCATGAAGATGCTCGTGGCCAGCGTCCCCCTGGCGGACGGCATCATTGGCCTGGGCATCGAGCTGAGCTGGCCGACACCGACTTATCCGGATGACGTGTTACGCCTGTTCAGCAAGGTGCAGGCCATCGAGCCGTCGGCCTCCAAACCGGATCGGGGCGTGGTGACGCTGTTCATGGAAACGCTGAATCAGAATGACAAGGTGGTGCAGCGTGCAACCGGGAAGCTGCTGGTGTTCAGAAAACCCCCAGAGGATTGAAGCGCTGCCGGCGTTCGCCATTTCTCGACGTCGCTGACGACAGATCCCCAAACAAGCTGCCCGGGGGCCGCGGTCCGGCGAAGAAACCGCGGCGACCGATCAATCAGGCGGCAGGCAGCAGGCCTTTCTGTTTGGCGACATGAGTCGCCATTGCGTCCATCAAATCCGGGGACAGGCAGTCATAGGGCTCCAGGCCGATAGAGCGCAGGCGCTCACGGATGGCTTTCATTTGCGCTGGCGGTGTGCCGGTTTCGATGATGGAGGACACGAACGCCGCGAAGCCTGGTGCAGCCCAGCCTCGTTGGGGAGAAAGCTCGGTGTGGACGAAGTCCAGGCCATAAAACGGATGGTCCTTGTTCTCGATGCGCCCAAAGAGATGGGCGTGGCACTGCTTGCAGGCATGTCGCTGGATGGTGGCTTTTTCGTCGACAATGGCCAGTTTTTCGCCGTGGGCAGTGACGCTGACCTTGTCCCGAGGGACCACGGCAATGACGGCGAATATCGCGTTTTGCGGTTTCCAGCATTTGCTGCAACCGCACGCGTGGTTATGCAGGGTTTGCGCGTCGATCCGGACCTCGACTTTGTCGGTCGCACACAGGCATTGCAGGGTGCCACCGGTGAAATTCGCGTCGGCGGGTTGGATACCATTGTCCAGGGCAGGATGAAGTTTCAAGGTACTCACGTTGGCGTCTCCCTTTGAGTGGGCCAGACAAACAGCGGCAGGGTGTGAGTGACGAAAGCTCGCCATTTAAATCCTAGACCATCTTCGGCAACCGGGTGCCCCCCGTCATAACCTTCAAACTGCCGTTGACTGGTTTGACGGGGGCCAGGCCTTTTAGAAGCTGAACCGCTGCAGCATGGCGCCCAGCCCGTCGGACATTGCCTTGAGTTCCTGGGTTGTGCGCACGATCCCGCTTTGGGCGGTGGCGTTCTCTTCCACACTTTGCGCTACTTTCTCGACGTTGCAGGCGACCTGTTCACTGGCGGCGCGTTGTTCCTGGAGCGACACCGAAATGAAACTGACGGCCGCAAGGGATTCGTCCAGCACACCCTTGATCCTGCCCATGGAATGGCCCGCGCTTTCGACCAGTTTCTGACCATGAGTCACGCGCTCGCAGCCGGCGGCCATGCTGTCTTTGGCTTTGATCATGCCGCTTTGTATGGCATTGACCAAGGCAACGATTTCCGTGGTGGATTGGGCTGTGCGGGCGGCCAGGCTGCGCACTTCATCGGCGACCACGGCGAAGCCGCGACCTTGCTCGCCCGCGCGTGCCGCTTCAATGGCGGCATTGAGGGCCAGGAGATTGGTCTGTTCGGCGATGCCGCGAATCACACCGACAATCAGGCTGATGTCGTTGGACTGAATCGCCAGTTGATCGATGTCCGATGAGCTTTGTGTCACCAGATCGGCAATCTGGCCCATTTCCTGGATGGAGGCCTGCATGACCTCCATGCCTTCGCTGGTGATTTCGCCTGCTTTCTGTGCGGTGCTCTGGGCCTGTCGAGCATTGTCGGCGATGTGAGTGATGCTGACGGAAAGCTCTTCTACCGTGGCCGCCATGGAGGAGGCTGTCTCGCTTTGCAGTGCGGCGCTGCTCAATCCTTGTTCGGAGGACGCAGACAATTGCAGCGTGGCACCCTCGATCTGCCCGGAGGCCTGGCTGATCTTTCCGATCATTTCACTCAGGCTGTGGCGCATCGCCTGGACGGAGTGCAGCACCCCCGTCGACTGTTGCTGATCAAACTGTGTAGCGGCGAGTTTCCCCTGGGCGATGTTCGAACTGATGGCCGCCAGTTCTGCCGGTTCGGCACCGAGTTGACGGCTCAACAGGCGGGAGAACAAGACCGTGTAGGCCACGCCCGCGATCAGGGCCAATGCCAGAATCAACAGGCTGAGCTGGAGACTGGAGGTATAGGCGCTCTGGTTCTGTTCGAACTGGTTCTTGGCCTCCACCAGTTGAACTTCGATCAACTCGGAAAACTTGGCTGACAAGGGATCGATCAGTGGATACAGCTGATCTGTCGCGAAACGCGCGAGACCGGCGGCGTCGTTCTGGCGCAGCAGGCCTTGCAAGTTTTGCAATGGACCGTGGGTCGCTTCCATCAGCGGGTCGATTTGCGCGATCAAACGGGTTTCTGCGGGGATCAGTTCCGTTGATTTGTACGCGCGCCACGTCTGATCGATTTCCCTCTGCGCTTGCTCTATCCGGGTCAATGATTCGGCGTTGGTGAAGTTGCCATTGCGTGCCTTGTGGGTGGCATCGACGATGTCCACGGCGTACAGGTCGGCGATTTTTTTCAAGTCCCGCAGCGGTACGACCCGATCGAGGTACACGGTCTCCAGGCTGCGTACCGCAGATTGCATTCCCAAGAGTCCAAGCCCGCCGACACACAACAAACCCAGGAGCAAAGTGCTGGTAAGCACTAGCAGATGAGTCCTGATTTTCCAGCTTCCCATAGTCCGTAATTCCTGAGTCAGCTAATAGATGGCGATCAAGAGGTCAGCGTAAGGTGCAATAAAGGCACATTGGCATCATTGGCTGAGACCCAGGAGAAAAAACATCGTGTGATCGGCGAGAATTTATGAATTTGCGACACGGGGAGACACGCTATTGGAGTCGGTGCGGTCGACGATGAGTGTGCAGGTTGCCTGGTCCATCGTTGAATTTTTCACTCACTACTGAGCAAGATCGCAGACTTGACCCAGAATGAATCTACCGCACGCTGTTTGTTATCCCTGAGGGCTAAAGTCCCATGAGCGATTCGGATGCTCCGCCACCCGCTCCCGAACCGGGCCGGATTACGCACAGGCATACTGGCGATCAAACCCACTTGAGCCGTTGGCTGCCGGGGCTGCGGACGTTGAGCCGCTACAAGATGGCATGGTTGCGGCGCGATATTGTGGCCGGACTCGTGCTCACCACCATGCTGGTGCCCGTCGGCATCGCCTACGCGGTGGCGTCGGGGGTGCCCGGCATTTATGGCCTGTACGCGACCATCGTTCCATTGCTCGCTTATGCGTTGTTCGGCCCCAGCCGAATCCTGGTGCTGGGGCCGGATTCCTCATTGGCAGCCATCATTCTCGCCGTAGTCTTGCCGCTGTCCGGCGGTGATCCGCATCGGGCGATCGCCCTTGCCGGCATGATGGCGATTGTCTCGGGGGTGGTGTGCATTCTGGCGGGTGTCGCACGGCTGGGCTTTGTCACCGAACTGCTATCCAAACCGATCCGCTATGGCTACATGAACGGCATCGCACTGACGGTATTGATCAGTCAGCTACCCAAGTTTTTCGGCTTTTCGATTGAATCCGACGGACCGCTGCGCAACCTGTGGGCCATTACCACCTCGGTGATGGATGGGAAAACCAACTGGACCACCTTCATGATCGGTGCAGCCACCGTGGCGGTCATCTTGTTGCTCAAGGACAAAAAACGCGTGCCGGGGATTCTGATCGCCGTGGCAGGCGCCACCATCGCCGTTGGCGTGCTTGACCTTACAACCCACAATGTCGCGGTCCTCGGTTTGCTGCCCCAAGGCTTGCCGGCGTTTGCCATCCCTTGGATCAGCCGTGCCGATATCGTTCCTGTAGTGATCGGAGGTTGCGCCGTTGCGCTTGTCTCGTTCGCCGACACCAGTGTGCTCTCGCGCGTTTATGCGGCGCGGACCAAGACCTATGTCGACCCAAACCAGGAGATGGTAGGGCTCGGCGTCGCCAACCTTGCCGGCGGTTTGTTCCAGGGGTTTCCAATCAGCAGCAGTTCGTCACGCACGCCTGTGGCCGAGGCAGCGGGGGCCCAAACCCAACTTGCCGGCGTGGTTGGAGCACTGTCTGTTGCCTTATTGCTGGTGTATGCCCCGGATTTGCTGAAAAACCTGCCCACCAGCGCACTGGCGGCGGTGGTCATCGCTTCGGCTATCGGCCTGATCGAGGTCGCCGATCTGCGACGGATCTATCGTATCCAGCGCTGGGAATTCTGGTTATCGATCGTTTGTACGCTCGGTGTGGCCGTATTCGGCGCCATCGAGGGCATTGGCCTGGCCATCGTTGTCGCGGTGATCGAGTTTCTATGGGATGGCTGGCGGCCGTATTCTGCGGTGTTGGGTCGCGCCAAAGGCGTCCAGGGCTATCACGACATCACGCGTTATCCGGATGCGCGCCTTATTCCCGGCCTGGTGCTGTTTCGCTGGGATGCGCCGTTGTTTTTTGCCAACGCAGAACTGTTCCATGACCGAGTGCTGGACGCCGTGGCGACATCACCCACGCCGGTTCGTTGGCTGGTGGTAGCAGCCGAACCGGTCACCAGCGTGGATGTGACTTCCGCCGACATGCTGGCTGAACTGGACCAAACCTTGAACGAGGCTGGCATCACGTTGTGCGTGGCCGAGATGAAGGACCCTGTCAAAGACAAGTTGAAGCGCTTCGGACTATTCGAGCGGTTTGGCGAAGCTGCGTTTTTTCCGACTTTAGGCGTCGCCGTCAGCAGCTATCTCAAGGTCCATCCCGAGGAATGGAGGGAAGGGCAGGATGAGGATCGCGATTAGACAATAGTGCCGGCACACTATCGGGGTCGGCGCGGTAGCCGACCCCGATCCCGGTTACTTGCGCACGTTCTGGTACAACATCAACCTGGACGTTTCATGCATGCCGCGGGTCAGTTGCACCAGGCGCTTGAACTCTTCAGGGTTTTGCCCGGCCACGTTGTCCAGCGGCGTCGCGGAGGCCAGATCGTGCAGCGTCGGCGAGCTGCCGTCGTGCTCCATCTGCACCATGTAGTGTTGAGTGACGCCCGCAATCAACGGGAACGTACCTTCACGCAACACCAACGGCACTACGCGTTCACCCTCGGGCGCAGGCTGCTGGATGTCACGCCCCAGGCCGCTGTTGCGAAACTCAAGGCCGGCCATGCCCGCCACGGTTGGCAGCAAGTCCACCAGACCGACAGCTTCCTTGACGGTCCGCGTGCCGAGCAGACCCGGTGCATGGATGATCATGGGCACCGCGTTACTTTCCAGACCCAGTTGCTCATAAGCCGGTGCCAGGAAGGGGATCTGGGCGATACGGGTGTTGTGGTCGCCAAACAGCACGAAAATGGTGTTGTCGTAGTAACCACCCGCTTTGGCAATCTCCATCAAGCGTCCGATGTTGAAGTCCAGCAGGCGCACGGCGTTGTACTGCTCGACACTGCGCGATCCCGCAGCCTGAACTTCGGCCAGGGTAGGGTGCTTGACCTCGAATCCGTCATTGCTCTTGGGAATCGTGAAGGGACGATGGTTACCGGCCGTCTGCACATAGGCAAAGAACGGTTTGTCCTTGGGCAGCGCTTGCAGGATCTTGTCGGTTTCCTTGAACAGATCCAGATCTGAAATCCCCCAGACATCCACCACCGGGGATTTCCAGTCCCGCTCTTCGAACAGACGAACCCCGTCGATACTTTGCCGGATCAAGGCATTCATGTTGGCCCAACCGGAGTTGCCGCCAATGGTGTAGATCTTCTCGTAACCGGTGAAGGCATTGATCAATGTGTGCTGTTTGGTGATCAGCGGATTACGCGTCGCGGTTTCCTGTCGAGTGACGTCTGGAACCCCGCTAATGCTGGCCCAAACGGTTTTTGCGGTCCCGGTGACCGGAACATAGAAGTGCTCGAAGAACCAGCTCTGTGTGGCCAGGCGATCGATGTTGGGTGTCGGATTGATCGGGTTGCCATAGGCGCCGACGGCACTGGTACCCAGCGACTCGAGCATGACAAACATCACGTTCGGCGCCCGTGTGCTCGATACCTTGTAGGGTTGTGGCGCCTGATGACGGACGAAATTCAGGGTTTGCGGATCGGGCTGGTCCACGCCCAGGTACTTGGCAATCACGGCGTAGTGTTCACGCACTTGCGCTTCGTCATAACGCGACTGGCCGACCTTGACCGTGTCGTAGAGGAAAATCACCGGGTTCAAGCCCAGCGCAGCGACCTGGTTATTGCCGGAGAAGAACGCATCGCTCCAGCGCAACGGGACAGGGTTTTCCAGGTTCATGTTCTCGACACGGCCCAAAATACCCAACAGCACCAACACGACCATCAACGCGCTACCCCATGTAACGGAGAGCGGGTGAATGGCTTTACGGGGGCGATCCAGCGTCACGCGCTCCAGGCGCACCAGGGCCAGCGTCACCAGGGCGACCGTTGCCAGGCACCCCAGCGATATCCAGATAACCGGGTAGGTTTGCCAAACCATGTCACGGGATATTTGCGCGTCGTCTATGAAGCGCAGCACGGTGGCATTGATCCGTACGCCCAGATAGGCGTAATGGCCAAAATCGACGATATAGATCAGCAGCAGGGCGCCCAGGGCGACTGACAGATACACGCGCGCCAATCGGCGAAGCAGGCGGCTGCTGACAAGATTCCAACGAGGAATCCAGGCCAGCAACGCCAGTGGCAACATCACCAGGATGGCCAGGCGCAGATCGAAACGAAAGCCGATGCCCAGGGTTTCCAGGACGGCATGATCGTCGCTCAATGCTCGGGCGTCGAAACCGGAGAAGCCGAAAAAGAACACCACCCGCAGCAATGCAAACAGCACAAACACAATCGCTGTCGCGCCTAGCCAATAATGCAAACGTCTCGATTGCAGCCAACCCATCCCTGTACCCCTGTTAAAAATGTCGTTGGATCTCAAATGGATCTGGAGTCTTTCACTGAGCCAAACCGCGTGTTCAGCCAACCGTACGTCCAGCGCACCGCAAGCATCAGCAGTGCCGCGCAGCAATACAGCCCCAGCAGCGGATCAACCAGATAATCCCAATAGTTGTGCGAAGGTTTTACCCCTGCGATGAAGGCCAGGGTCGCACTGGCCAGCATCACGACGGCCAGGTAGCTGCGCAGGTAAAACAGACCTGCGGTGAGCAGAGCGAAGAAAATCAGCATCGGGCGCGGGCTGAAGCCAAACCGGTAAGGGTCCAGATGACTCAACCCCAGCGTTGCCGGATACAACGCCAGTGCCAGCGCAGCGAAGATAATCAACACGCGGGTTTTATCCTGCTGAGCAGCCGGCAGGAAACCCAGTCGACGCAAACAACCCCACACCATGAACACCAAGGTCGTCATCGCAAGGTCATCAATGTGACTGCGCAGGTAAGCCGCCAAGGACAAGTCGTCCAGCGGTATAAAGCTGGCGGCCAGCAATGCAACCAGCAGCACGATCTGCGCGGCCCGCTTTAAGCCGAAAGAAGGCAGCAACAAAAAGATGATCATTGTGAAACTGAGATGTGCTTGCCAAAGGTTGATCATTTGGCACGCTCCGACAGCCATGCATCGTTGAAGGTGACGTGCTTGATGAAGGTGTTGTTCCAGGAATAAACCAGGTGATACATCCCGTCGGGACTGCGGATGAAGTACGGGTATTCATATTCGAAACTGCAGGCTTGTTCCTTGCAGACCCGGCTGTCCAGGTTGTTCAGGAACTGCGCTTCCAGCGGTTGGCGAAGTGCGCCACTGGATCCGCGAAACTCTCTGCCGATGATTTCCTTGTAGGCCTCGGGTGAAAACGTATCGCCCTCTGGATCAGGCGATTTGTCGAGGTCGCGCAGCGAGCGCCAATCGTCCATTTTTGCGTCGGTGCCATAAAGACTCAGTTTGAAGCGCCCCTCTTGCAAGTCATTGAGTGCCACCAGCAACCCATGTTCGGGCGTCGCTATGGCCGCCAACGAGGAATTGGGATTCGAGGGATCGAGCGGGTAAGGCTCGCTCCAGGTTTGCCCGGCGTCTTCAGTGCGGGTCGCCAGTACTCGATGGTGGGTGTTGCCGGCATAACGCAGCAAGGCGATGCCGCGCTGTCCATCCAGCGGAACGACTGTGGGTTGCAATGAGTTATTGCCATGGCTGATGCGGAATTTATCGATCACCTCACCGTCTGCGCTCAAGTACAGGTACTCGGAAAACTTGCCCAGAAATTCGTGGTAGACCGGTAAACCGATGGAACCGTCGGCATGAAACACCGGGGCCGACCGTACCAGGGTGCTGATATTCAAGAAGGGCGAGGTGATCAATTGGCGCGGCGCTGACCATTGGCGTCCATAGTCTTCAGAGACCATTACATTAACCGCACTACCGGCCCAGCCCCCCATGGACACGGACACGTAGAACAACCAGAGCCGGTTGTCCGGTGCGAGCGCAACGACCGGGTTACCCAGTTTTCGAATGTATTTTCCAGTGCCCAGTTGGGTCGACTGTCGAGTCGCCAATACCTGTTCCGCACCCCATTCGCCGGTTTTCGCGTCGAAGCGGGCAGAGCGCACCTGCACGTCGGCTGCGCCTTCACGCGTACCCGCGAACCAGACGGTCATCAGGCTACCGTCAGGCAAGGCGGTTACCGCCGAGGAATGCACGAAGTCCACCAGCCCGGACGAGGCAAAACGGCTGGTATAAATGGGTTTGGCTACTTGCTCAGCCACAGCCCTCACCGGGTTCATCAGGGCAAAGGAAGAATGCACAGGGGCAGGGTGGGTGAACCATGCGGCCGCAAACAGGCAGGAAAGTGCAACATAAGCCAAGAAGGCAGGGAGGGAGGGTAGGTGGATGCGCATAATCGAGGCTGTGCATCTTATGGCCGATTCAGGCAGCTCAACCTATCACTTGTAGTAGCAGACTCGGGCTTTAGCGAGCTGCTGCTTTGTAAGCAAATGTTTATGGCGCGATATTCGGGCCTTGAAATTATAAAAACGTATTATTTATCAATAGCTTAAAGATGTTTGTAGGCGCCAGGCCGTTAATCGAAAAACTGCTCTTGAAGGCGAAAGAATAGACTGAAATTCACAAAAACCCATTCAGCGAGCCGAGCGTCGCGGCCTGTTCGGCCGCCAACGCTGCCGTCGTGCACTGAAAGCCGATCCGTTACTGATCTACCTGCGCCTTAATTGCCAAAACATTGCAGGGCACCTTATACAACACGTGCTCTGTAGTACTGCCAATCAGCTTGTGCAGCCCTTTACGGTGCGTATCGCCCATGATGATCACATCGGCTCGGGTGTGGGCCGCGAAGTCGGACATCACTTTGGTGGGCGGCCCTTCAATGAAATGTTGTCGTTCAGAGGGCACGCGGTAGTTTTCAGCCAGCGTAATGAAGGACTTGTTCAGTGACCGGCGTACATCGGTGCTGAAGCCCGGCATCGTCACGGCGCCGGCACCGGCGTCAGAGATATGTGTCAGCGATGGATCGAAGGCGTGCAGCAGGTGCAGCTCTGCATCGCACTGCATGGCCATCCGCTGCGCAGCCACGATGATCCGGTCATTGAGGTCGTTAATCTGGTGTTCTGGATGCGACAAATCCACTGCCGCCACAATCACCCGCGGAAGTGGACACCTGACTTCGCTGACCAGATGAACAGCAACCGGGCAATCGCGCAGCAGATGCCAATCCAGCGGCGTGACGAATACGCGTTTGAGTGCTGATTCGTGGTGTACGTCCTTGATAACCAGGTCCGGTTGCAAGTCTTTCACATGCTGAAGGATTTCTTGAAGTACGTCCCGAGCCAATACAACTTCGGTGGTCACCGCAATGCCATTGCCACGTATCAGTTGGGCTTCATCTTGCAGCCACTTCTGGTTCTCTTGCTGACAGATCTCGCGAAATTGCTCATTCCCGCTCATCAACCCCAAGATGTCGACGTCTTCAATGAACACCGCGATATGCAGCACTGCGTCAGTGGCTTTGGCTAGTGCAACTGCCCGCTCCATCGCCGGCGTGTGACGCATGGTTGGACCGACAATCAGAAAGAGGCGTTGATATTGGCTCATGTCGCACCTCCAGCATTCCGGGTTATCCGTTGGTTTTTGCCAGCACTCTCATCCTCTACACCATTGGCGACCTCTACGGCCTCAACTTCCTGGATCGCCAATACCAATATACGCCTGCATTCAGTGAGCGCGCGCGGGACGAGTTGCCCTATGCACTTATTAAAGCAGGCAGGACGAGAGGGGTCATTGCTCCCACTGTTCCAGCAGTATCGAGACGAATTTTTCCGCTGCCGGAGAGAGTGAGGCGCCTCTTCGGTAAACCAGTCCCAGCGATCGGTTCACGACAGGCTCTATCAAAGGGACGCTCACCAAGGTTGGATGATCCACCGCCGGCATTGCGAGGCTCGGCATTGCCGAAACGCCTAGACCAGCTTCTACCAGGCCCAGCGATGTAGACAGGTGTTGCACCTCATAGAACCACTGTGGACGCCAGCTCAAGCCCGACAAGGCGTGGTCCAGCAACATGCGGTTGCCGCTCAGGCGACCGACCCCGATAAGGCGGTAATTGCTCAGTTCAGACCAGGTGACCGAACTGCGCCCGGCCAGCTCATGATCGCGTCGACACGCCAAAACAAAAGGCTCGTTGACCAACGGCACAAACTCAATGTCCGGGTGCTGGCCGCTCATCATGTTGATGCCAAAGTCGGCTTCGCCACGCAGAACAGCCTCCAGTCCTTCGTTCGCACTGAGATCAAGCAAACGAATGCGGATTTGTGGATAGCGCTCGTTGTAGAGGCGGATGACCGAAGGGAGGAAGTAGAAGGCTGCGGTGGGGATGCAGGCGAGGGTGACACGACCGCTCTGCCGCTCCGCCAGCTCGCGGATGTTTAGTATCGAGTCGTCGAAGTCATCCAGTAAGCGTCGTGCCTTGGGCAGGAAGTCTCGCCCAACGCTGGTGAGGCTTACCCTTCTTGTCGTGCGATCAAGAAGCGCTGTTCCCAATCCCTCTTCAAGCTTTTTCATTCTCCGACTCAACGCGGGTTGAGAAAGATGCAAGGCATCGGCAGCTTCGTGGAAGCTTCCAAGTTCCGCGATCTTCACGAAAGATCGGATGTCATTGAGCTCATAATTCACTTTTTTTATCTCGGCAGACGAGCGTTGTTCAGCCAGTTCATCCTAGATTCGTCATGCGCCAAACGCAATAATCAGGCTGATATTTGCATTGGAAACAATTTTTAAAGCCTGCGACTCTTGCTCACAAGACATCAATAACCCCCATTGATCAACAAGAGTCAGTATTCATGCAACGAATTCCCTGTGTGCTAATGCGCGGTGGTACTTCCAAGGGCCCGGTATTTCTCGCCTGGGATCTACCTGTTGCGATCGAAGACCGTGATGAGCTGCTGCTCAACCTTATGGGTTCTGGCCATGAGCTGGAAATTGACGGCATCGGTGGCGGTAGTCCACAAACCAGCAAGGTGGCGATCGTCAGCCCGTCGCTGCATCCTGACGCGGATGTCGACTATCTGTTCGTTCAAGTCATGGTCTCCCAGCGTCGAGTCGACACTGCGCCCAATTGCGGCAACATGCTTTGCGCCGTTGGCCCGTTCGCCATCGAACAGGGGCTGGTAAAAGGCACCAAAGACCTGACCCGTGTGCGTATTCGCAACCTCAACACGGGGACTTTTGTGAACGCCGAGGTACAGACCCCGGGTGGCAAGGTCAGCTATGAAGGCGACACCGCCATCGATGGTGTGCCGGGTACCGCCGCTCCTGTACAACTGACCTTCCTGGATGCGGCGGGCAGCAAGACGGGCAAGCTTTTCCCGACTGGGCAAACGCAGGATCTGATCGACGGTATTGCAGTGACCTGCATCGACATGGCGATGCCGATGATGATCGTCGAAGCCGGCCAGCTGGGTAAGCGCGGTGATGAAAGTCCTGCTGAGCTGGATGCCGACAAAGAGTTTCTGCGCCGCCTGGAGTCCTTGCGACTGCAAGCTGGCCTGGCAATGGGCCTGGGTGATGTCAGCGACAAAGTGATCCCCAAGCCTGTACTGGTTTCACCGGCCAAGGCTGGCGGCACAATCCAGGTGCGCTACTTCATGCCACACAATTGCCATCGGGCCTTGGCGATCACCGGCTCCATCGGCCTGGCCACTGCTTGTGTCACTGAAGGCAGTGTGGTCGCGCAATTGCTCGGCGGGGTTAGCGAGCCGCGCTTGCAGCAAGTACGCATTGAACACCCTAGTGGTGGAATAGATGTCGTATTGTCCTACACCGGCGCTCAGGGTGAGACCATTCGTGCTTCGGTAGTGCGTACATCGCGCAGGCTGTTCTCCGGTTTTGTCTACGCCGCGGCTTCCCAACGACTCGCCGGATAACGTCCCCTAGTCATTGCCGTTTTTGCATCAGCACAATTCTAAAAATGGGTGATGCCATGAAAGTTGTAAAATCGCTCTACTTTCAGATTCTCTGCGCCGTGCTGTTGGGCGTACTGGTCGGACATTTTTGGTCGCAGCAGGCCATCGCCTTGAAGCCGCTGGGTGATGCCTTCATCAAACTGATCAAGATGATGATCGCTCCGGTGGTGTTCTGCACCATCGTCACGGGTATCGCGGGTATGAGCGATAAACGCTCCCTCGGACGCCTGTTGAGCAAGACCATGCTGCTGTTCCTGGCGTTGACCGTGATCAGCCTGATTATTGGCCTGGTGTCGGTCTACCTGTTCAAACCCGGTGTGGGCATGAACATCGACCCCACCCAGTTGAGCACCAAGGGCTTGTCGCAGTACACCGATTCGGCCGCGAAGCTGGGAGTGGTCGATTTTTTCATGCACATCATCCCCGACACGTTCATCGGTGCCTTCAATAAAGGTGAAGTACTGCCGGTGTTGTTCATCGCGGTGCTTTGCGGTTTCGCGCTGTCGGCCATAGGCGAGCGTGGCAAGCCGGTGCTGGATTTACTGGAATCCGCCTCGCACATGGTGTTCAAGATCTTCTCCTACCTGATGCGCTTCGCTCCGATCGGTGCCTTTGGCGCCTTGGCCTTCACCGTGGGCCAGTACGGTATTACATCGCTGGGCTCGTTGGCCAAGCTGATCATGACGCTGTACGTCGCCTGCGCCTTCTTCGTCTTTGTGGTGCTGGGGAGCATTTGCCGGGCGAATGGCTTCAGTCTGTGGAAGTTGCTGCGCTACTTCCGCGAAGAATTCCTGGTGGTGCTCGGGACTTCCTCCACCGAGCCGGTGATGCCGCGGATGCTGGAAAAGCTGCAAGCCCTGGGTTGCAAAAAAGGCGTGGTGGGGCTGGTGTTGCCAACGGGGTACTCGTTCAACCTCGACGGTACGGCGATCTACCTCTCGCTGGCAGCGGTGTTCATTGCTCAGGCCTGCAACATCGAACTGAGCCTGACACAGACCGTGACCATGCTGGCAATCATGCTGTTGTCCTCCAAGGGTGCCGCGGGCGTCACCGGTGCCGGCTTTGTCGCACTGGCTTCGACGCTGACAGTGATCCATGACATTCCCTTGGCCGGCCTTGCCTTGCTGATCGGGATCGACCGTTTCATGTCGGAAGCCCGGGCTTTGACCAGCCTGGCAAGCAACGCCGTGGCTACCGTGGTGATGTCCATCTCGGAGAACGCCTGTGATCGCGAAACACTGATGCGGACTCTGGACGGTAAACCTTCGCCTGCCGCACCCCCAGCCCAAGTCCAGAACCCCGACTGGGATGGCTTGAAGGTCACCGAACACGCTTGACCGCTCAAGGCTGAATCCAGCCCCTTAAATACCTCAATGAATAACTCCCGCCAGGCACCGTTGATCGTGCCGTCTGGCGGGGACGGGGTCGCGCGCCTGTGCGTCGGCCACGCTACTCATAAGAACAAGAGAACTGACCTATGCTCGCATTGCTTGGATTGGCCATGGTGGTGGTCTTCACCGTCCTGATAATGACCAAACGGTTATCGCCGATTGTCGCGCTGACGGTGGTGCCGATTGTGTTTGCCGTCATTGGCGGTTTCGGTGGCACTACCGGCAAGATGATGCTCGACGGCTTGAAAATGGTCGCTCCTTCGGCCGCGCTCCTGCTGTTCGCGATCTTGTTTTTCGGCTTGATGATCGACGCCGGTCTGTTTGACCCGCTGATTCGCAAGATCCTCAAACGCGTCAACGGCGACCCGATGAAAATCGCTGTCGGCACAGCGTTGCTGTCGCTGCTGGTGGCCCTGGACGGTGATGGCACCACCACCTACATGATCACCTGTGCGGCAATGCTGCCCCTATACAAACGTATCGGGATGAATCCGATGATTCTGGCGACCATCGCCATGCTTTCTCTGAGCATCATGAGTGGCATGACGCCTTGGGGAGGGCCGGCGACCCGAGCGATCGCGGCGCTGGGCCTGGATGCCGGTGAATACTTCGTACCGTTGCTGCCGACCATGATTGGCGGCGCCATGTGGGTGGTGTTCACCGCGTTTCTGCTGGGCCGTGCCGAGCGCAAACGGATCGGCAATATCCAGTTGGAAAGCGGCGGGGGAGATTGCTACATCAAGGCGATTCTTGAAGACACTCCGCACAAGCGACCGAAACTGGCCTACGTCAATCTGCTGTTGGTGATCGCGGTGATGGTCGCACTGGTGATGGGGATCATGCATTCCGCGATCCTGTTCCTGATCGGGTTCGTACTGGCGCTGATGATCAACTATCCGCAACTGGATATTCAGAAGGAACGCATCCTCGCCCATTCGGGCAACGCCATGACCGTCGTACTCTTGGTGTTTGCCGCCGGCATCTTTGCCGGGATTTTCTCCGGCACCAAGATGGTCGACTCCCTGGCGCAAACCCTGGTTGACTGGATTCCGCCGTCCTGGGGGCATCTGTTCCCGCTGGTGGTGGCGATTACCAGCATGCCGCTGACGTTCGTCCTGTCCAACGATGCTTATTACTTTGGCGTGGTGCCCATTCTGGCGAATGCCGCTGCGGCGTATGGCATTGATCCGGTGGAAATCGCCCGCGCGTCGATTCTCGGGCAGCCAGTACACCTGATGAGTCCGCTGGTCGCCTCAACCCTGTTGCTGGTGGGGATGGTCGATCGCGATATCGGCGACTTCCAGAAAGCCACCGTCAAATGGGCGGTGCTCACTTCACTGGTCATCACCGCGCTAGCCCTGCTGACCGGGGCGATCAGTCTCTTCACCTGATTCACCCAAGCCACCTGTTTTCTCCCAAGGCGCCTCGCCAGCGAGGCGCGCGCTGTTCTGCACCCCAAATAACAACAATGAGTAGTTTTCCATGACCACTTTGCATACCCAACGGGC
Source organism: Pseudomonas sp. BF-B-15 (assembly GCF_019946675.1). Taxonomy (NCBI): domain Bacteria; kingdom Pseudomonadati; phylum Pseudomonadota; class Gammaproteobacteria; order Pseudomonadales; family Pseudomonadaceae; genus Pseudomonas; species Pseudomonas sp. BF-B-15. Next base: position 79,482 of record NZ_JAGYFZ010000001.1, on the reverse strand, counting down.
GCTGTTTTCACTTCTTGGTTTGTTGCCGCTAGCCAGTGCCAGCGCAGAAGGATTTATCGATGACAGCAAGCTCAAGCTGCAATTACGCAACGTCTATTTCAATGAAAACTTCCGCGACGAGCATGGCTTGAGTGCCAAGTCGGCAAGGACGGCGAAGAGCGAACGAACCGAATGGGCCCAGGGATTTCTGTTGGATTACCAGTCGGGATTTACCCCCGGCACCCTCGGGTTTGGTGTTGATGCCCTTGGCCTGGTCGGGGTCAAGCTCGACTCCGGCCGTGGCCGCAGCGGTACGGGTTTGCTGCCCGTCCATGATGACGGTCGCGCGGCTGACGAATTTGCAAGCCTGGGAATGACTGCCAAGGCCCAACTGGCCAAGACCACAGTCAAATACGGCACCTTGTTACCCAAGACTCCGGTGCTGATCTATAACGACGCGCGTCTGTTGCCGCAAACGTACCAAGGCACACAGATCAGTAGCGTCGACATCGAAAACCTCACCCTCACCGGGGGCTACCTGGATCGATTCAAACTGCGCGATTCCACCGACAGCATGCCGATTGTGCCCGACGGTTACGGCGGAGATAAATCAGGGGACTTCAGCTATGCAGGGGCCGAATACAAGCTGGGGAAGAGCGTTCGTTTAAGTTACTTCTATGGCGAGCTGGAAAACTTTTACCGTCAGAATTTTGCAGGTATCCAGCACGATCTACCCTTGGGCGGCGGCGTGCTGACCAGTGACTTGCGCTACTTCAACAGTGTCGATACCGGCTCGGCCTACGGTGGCAAGATCGACAACAACATGCTGAGCGGGCAACTGTCCTACGCCATTTCCGGCCATACAGTCGGCGGCGGCTACCAGACCCTCAGTGGTGATGCCGGACTGCCCTTTATCAGTGGCGCAACGGTGTACTCGTTCAGCAACGCCGGGATAGGCAAGTTCATCGAGGAAGATGAAAAAACCTGGATGCTTAATTACGGCTATAACTTTGCCGCCGTCGGCGTGCCGGGCCTGACGTTCTCTACTCGCTATCTGAGCGGCAACGACGGTAAGTCCAACACCACGGTAAAAGAGTGGGAACGTGACGCCGAACTGGCTTATGTCGTGCAACAAGGCACCTTCAAGGGCTTGGGTGTGCGGTTGCGCAACTATGTTTATCGCTCTGATTATTCCCGTGGCCGAGACAGCAACCGGATCTACTTTACCTACGACATCGCGCTCTGGTGATTCCCTGATCGCGGCCTCGCGATATTCGCAGGCCGCCTTTTCAGCCTCGGCCTCACAGGATTGGGTGAAGGATTTCAACGATGTCGTTTAAAACCAAAATACTGTTGCTGACGTTGTTTCCGGTGATGCTGTTTGCCCTGGTTTCAGGTTTGAGCACCCGCGGCACTTTGCAGTCCCAGGCCGAACAAGAAGTCGCTCAAACCCGCGAGCGACTGCTTGAAGAGAGCCGCACTCGGCTCAAGGATTACGCGAGCATTGCTCGCACTTCCATAGCCGAACTTTATGATCGGGCTGCTGCCGGGGATCCGTCCAGCCGAGCCTTGGCGATCAGCCGCTTGTCGAAAATGAAGTATGGCGATGACGGCTATTTCATCGGTTATGACAGCCAGGTTGTACGCCTGTTTCGCGGTGACAGCAGCGAAGGCGTCGGCACCAACATGAGTGATCGCAAAGACATCAACGGGAAATACCTGAACCGCGAAATGGTCGCTGCGGCAAAAAATGAGACTCACTTCGTCACCTATTCAGGAGGGCTGGTCAACACCGATAAGGTGGTGGCGAAGCTCGCGTACAGTTTTTATTTGCCCAAGTGGGACATGGTCGTGGTCACGGCGATCAATCTGGACAGTATCGACGTTCAGGTCGCCAAGGTGCGGGCTGATGTTGATGCGCGGGTGCACAGCTTGATGTTCAGCATCGCCATCATTGCTTGTGTGCTGGTTGGCATTATCGGTGTGTTGGCTTTACTGCTGGTCAAGCGCAGCTTACGTCCCTTGACCCTGATCCGGGCCCACCTTGATGAAATCGCTGCGGGCGAGGGCGATCTGACGCGGCGTCTGCCGGTGGTCAGTCGAGATGAGCTTGGGCAACTTGCCGGTTCGTTCAATGCGTTTATCGATCAGATTCACAGCCTCGTCAGCCAGATCGTCGCCATGAGCGAGCAGTTGAATGGATCTGTGAGCCATGTGGCCGAGCAGAGCAGGCATATTGACCGTGCCATGGATAAGCAGCGCCAGGAAACCGACCAGGTGGCGGCGGCGATAAATGAGATGTCATCGGCAGCGCAAGAAGTATCGGTCAGCGCACAAAACGCTGCCGACGCAGCCGTCGAAACTGACAGGCAGTCCCGGCACGCGAGGCAAATCGTCAATGGCAGCATGACTCGAATTCAGGCACTCACCGTGGAGCTTGATGAGAGTGGTCTCTCCATGAAGAGCCTTCAAAACGATGTGACTTCTATCGTCACCGTGCTGGATGTGATCCGCTCGATTGCCGAGCAGACCAATCTCCTGGCACTCAATGCGGCTATCGAAGCCGCTCGTGCCGGTGCTGCCGGGCGAGGGTTTGCGGTGGTTGCCGATGAAGTGCGCGCGTTGGCCAGTCGTACTCAGCGCAGCACCCAGGAAATCCAGGCGATGGTTGAGCGTCTCAAGGGCACGACTGATGGCGTGGTCAGTGCGATGCATCAATCCACCAAAGCGGCTCAAGGCGCTAACGCTCAGGCCGATCAGGCGGGCGAGTTCCTGGGCAACACTGTCGAACTGATCGCGACCATCAACGCGATGAACGCACAAATCGCGAGCGCTGCGGAGGAGCAGACCTCAGTGGCTGAAGAAATCAACCGCGGGGTGCATCAGATCGCGCGGGCCATTGATTCCGTTGCCAACCAGACCAAGAGCGGGGTCAAGACCGTCGATGAGCTGTATATGATCGGTAATCGTCTACAAACCTTGCTCGGACAGTTCAAAATTTGATGCCGAGGGAGCAGGGCGGTTAGACAGGGCGACAGGTCATTCACATCACTCAATGCTCATGGGCATGTGAATGGAGGGTCAGGGCGCCCGGTACCTTGGTGCGCTCGAGCCCCCCACGTTCCAGCCACCGAAGGGTCTGCACATAGGCACGCTGCAGCAAAGACTCGGTCTGGTCAAAGTTGAACACCGAGACATCCACAGGACACAACGGCGGGACGATGTGCAAGCTGGTGACAGCGCGGAAGTGTTCGATGTCGCTCACCAGTTGACGCATGCTCATCAGGTTGACGGTGTGCAGGGCCAAGGCGACCAGGCCCCGGGGCGGTTGTGTCAGGGCGCAACTCACGCCGGTGGGGATGACCACGACGTTGGTGGCTCCCAAGGCTACGGCCGTCGAAATAGGTGTATTGCTTGCCACGCCGCCATCAACCAGAAACTGATCGGCGATTTGCACGCAGGGGAACACCAGCGGAATGGCAGCGCTGGCCAGCAACGCCTGCTCGAGGTCGCCACTGGACAGAACCGTCTCGGCACCACTGAGCAGGTCGGTGGTGACAATGTGCAGAGGCAGCGTCGCTTCTTCGATGCGATGGATGGGAAGTGCCTGCCCCAGCAATCGGTGTAACGCCGCCGGCTGCAATAAAAAGCCACGCCGCTTGATCAGTCCTTTGCAGGTGTCGATCCAGGAGAGGGGAAAGATGTCAGTTTTACTCAGCCCACGCCAAAATCCGGCGAGCGCCTCGACGCCCTCGGAATCGGGCCTTGCGGCAAAGTAGGCACCGTTAATAGCGCCTACCGAAGCGCCGACGACCATGTCGAATCGAACATCGGCCTCGACCAGGGCCCGCAACATTCCCACCTGCACCGCACCCAAACTGCCGCCGCCAGCGAATACGATTGCGGTTTTGGTGACCATGGTCGAAGTCTCTGTGCGGAGATGTATCGAATGAGTGTAGCTGACGAGGTGGCGCTGAATTCCGTGAAGGCAGACTACGGAGTCATCCTCTCCAACCGATGCGCCTGCACCGGTTGGATGGAACGTGCCTATAGAAGAGGGATCAGCTGTTGGCTACCTTCGTCGAGGTAGTAAACCGGTAATGGATTGTCACGCTGGCGCATGTCGATATCAGACTCACAGGTGGCGCGCTCGGGCTACTTGCGTTGAAGACTGGACGCGTAAGGTGACGCGTCATTTCATGGCTGTGCAGTCACGATGACTGATGGGAAATGCTCAGAAGCGTTGAGGTTCGCCGCTTTCGATAAGGGGCAACAGGAAGAAATGATGATCGCCTGACCCTCAGTCAGCACGCTCTAACGTCGATCACCAGAGAACAAAAAAAAACAATGAATAGCCTGAACTCTAAAGATTCGAACGGTCAGTTGGCACAGGGTTTCAAGCCGCGCCATGTCACTATGCTTTCCATCGCGGGGATTATCGGAGCAGGTTTGTTTGTCGGGTCGGGACATGCCATCGCTGCCGCCGGTCCGGCGGTATTGCTGGCGTATCTGTTCTCCGGCCTTTTAGTCGTTCTGGTCATGCGCATGCTGGGCGAGATGGCGGTTGCCAACCCGGACACCGGATCCTTTTCCACCTATGCAGACCAGGCCATCGGGCGTTGGGCTGGCTTCACCATCGGCTGGCTGTATTGGTGGTTCTGGGTGCTGGTGATCCCCATCGAGGCGCTCGCGGCCGGGCATGTATTGAACCAATGGTTCCCACAGATCGATACCTGGTTGTTTGCCTTGCTGTCGATCATCCTGCTGGTCGTGACCAATCTCTTCAGCGTGTCCAAATACGGCGAGTTCGAATTCTGGTTTGCGATGGCCAAGGTCGTGGCGATCATCGGGTTTATCGGCCTTGGTTTTGCGGTGCTGATGGGGTGGATTCCCGAGCGGGAAGCCAGCGGGTTGAGTCGACTCATGGACGAATATGGCGGGTTTGCGCCCAACGGTTTGTCAGCGGTCGTCGGCGCATTCATCACCATCATGTTCAGCTTCATCGGTACGGAAGCGGTGACCATTGCGGCCGCCGAATCCAGCAACCCTGCTCAGAACATCGCCAAAGCCACACGCTCGGTGATCTGGCGGATCGGGGTGTTCTACTTGCTGTCCATTTTCGTGGTCATTTCCGTGGTGCCCTGGAATGATCCGTTGCTGGCGTCTGTCGGCTCTTACCAGCGGGCACTGGAGCTGATGAACATTCCCCATGCCAAGTTGCTGGTGGATGTGGTGGTGTTGATTGCCGTGGCCAGCTGCATGAACTCGTCGATCTATATTTCCTCGCGCATGTTGTTTTCGCTGGGTAAGCGCGGTGATGCACCGAAACCATTGAAGGTGACGTCGTCGGCGGGTGTGCCGAGGGCAGCGGTGATCGCCAGCACCGTGCTGGGTGCCGGGGTGACCTTGTTCAGCTACTTCATGCCCGCCGGTTTATTCCAGTTTCTGCTCGCCAGCTCTGGCGCCATTGCGTTGCTGGTGTACCTGGTTATCGCCGTGTCGCAATTGCGCATGCGCAGGATTCTGCGTCGGCAGAACGTCACGCTGACCTTCAAGATGTGGTTGTTTCCCTGGCTGACCTGGTTCGTCATCGCCTTCATCAGCGCAGCGTTGGCGGTGATGATGGTGACGCCCGAGCACCGTATGGAGGTTTCTTCGACCATCGTCCTGGCGCTGGTGATTTCCTTTATCGGCCTTGTGACCACGCGTCACCACGGGCAGCCGCAGAGGGTGGTGGCGGCAGAAAGTGCATAGCCGCTTCAGCGTAAACCTGCTTGCGATCTTATAAGTACGCGAGCAGTGGCGGGGCGGTAAAACCGCCCGTGCCACGGGCCATTACCGCTCACTGGGAGAATAATCTTCGATGGCATATGACACCCCCAGGGCCGTTTCTCCCCAAACCATTGGTTTTTTGCTGCTGGACCAATTCACTTTGATTTCTCTGGCCTCTGCTGTAGAGCCGCTACGAATGGCCAACCAGCTGACCGGTCAAGAGCTGTATCGTTGGCACACTTTCAGTTTGGGAGGCGAGCAGGTGTGGGCAAGCGACGGCATGCCGATCACTCCGGATGCGTCGATCAATAACGCACCGATGCTTGATACCGTGATTGTCTGCGGAGGCATCGGCATTCAAAGCGCCGTGACCCGGGAGCACGTTGCCTGGTTGCGAGCCCAGGCGCGACGCTCGAAGCGGATCGGGGGCGTGTGCACAGGCAGTTGGGCCTTGGCCCAGGCAGGCTTGCTCGACGGGTTCGATTGCAGCGTGCACTGGGAATTTCTGGCCGCCATGCAGGAAGCTTTTCCGCGCGTGAACCTCAGCTCCAGTTTATTCACTCTCGACCGGGACCGCTTCACCAGCTCCGGTGGAACCGCGCCAATGGACATGATGCTGCACCTGATCAGTCGCGATCATGGTCATGAACTGTCAGCGGCCATTTCCGAGATGTTCGTCTACGAGCGAATCCGCACCGAGCAGGATCACCAACGAGTGCCCCTCAAGCACATGCTCGGCACCCATCAACCGAAGTTGCAGGAAATCGTCGCCTTGATGGAGGCCAATCTGGAAGAGCCGATCGAGCTCGACGAACTGGCGAGTTATGTTGGCTTGTCCCGTCGACAGCTCGAGCGGTTGTTTCAGAAATATCTACATTCCTCGCCGTCGCGGTATTACCTCAAATTGCGCCTGATACGCGCACGTCAGTTGCTCAAGCAAACGCCGATCTCCATCGTAGAGTTGTCGGTGGTGTGCGGCTTTGTGTCCACCCCCCATTTCTCAAAGTGCTATCGCGAGTGTTTCGGCATTCCACCCAGCGATGAGCGACTGGTGGCGCAACCGCAAGTGGCAGCAAGTCCGACTCTGCAAGTATTTCCGCCGGCAAGGCCGATGAATTTGCTGGATCAGGCGCGTGATGAGTCAACGTTCGCAAGTATCAAGATTATGAAACCCTGAACAAGCGAGCTGGCGTCATTCCAGACACCCGCAAATTAAATACCTCCCATTTCCTTAAGCACAGTGGGGCGGGCTATGGAGCATCGTACTTTGCATGGTGCTGTACATGGGCGTCACCGGGTTGCTCGGAGCCAATTGCACGGCAAGCCTGATGAGCATGTTTCCGAGGCAGGCGGGGGCGAGTGTCGCCCTCGGTATTTCGGTGCAATTCGCCACCGGGGCGCTGGCCAGTCTGTGGGTCAGTCGCCTGGCCGATGGCACCCCGTGGCCCATGTGCCTGGTGGTGGGAAGCTGCGGGGTTGGCTGCCTGATTGCGTATGGCGTCTCGATCCACGCGCCTGTCAATCAGGACGCCTATGCCGACACGCTAGAACAGCATTAGAGAATAAATTCTGGCTGCCTTCTTCATGTATAGGCGTTTTTCCAACGCCTATACATGAACCCGAGAAACCGATTACTGAAGGGTATTGCTGATGGCGTCAAAGGCGACCATGTCGTCGATAACCTCACCACCGGTGGGTTTGGTCTGTGCTTGCCACACTACAATCACCACATTTTTGGTCGGGTTGATGTAGAGGTACTGACCAAAAGTGCCTGCAGCAGTAAAGGCTTTATCGGCCTTGGAAGCATCGGTCCAGCCTGGCCACCACATGTTGGCAAAGTCACCGTAGGCCGCATCTGTGCCAGTGGTCGCGCTGGCGAAGCTCATCCAGTCTTCAGGCAGCACTTGCTGTGCACCGGCCTTGCCGCCGCTGAGGAAAAACTGGCCAAAACGCCCGTAATCTTCAAGGGTTGCACTGATTCCGCTGCCGCCCACTTCATTGCCATTGGGGCCGTCGAGCCACCATTTGGCATCGGTTTGCATGCCATAGGGAACCCAGATCTTTTCGCTCAGGTATTGCGTCAGTGGCTTGCCCACGGCGGCGCTGACCAGTTGTCCCAAGACTTGCGTTTCACCGGTGCTGTAGTTGGTGCGAGTGCCAGGAGGTGCAGCGGTAGGCAGGCTTGCCATGAACTTGAGGAGCGATCCAGGCACTTGTTCGATTCGCAGCTTGATCAACTGTCGTTCGTCTGATGTTGGATCAGTGTATTTCTCGTTCCATTTGATTCCGGAGCGCATGGACAGAATTTGACGTACGGTGACCTGGTCGTATCCGCTACCGGCCAGCGCGGGTAAATAGTGGGTGACTTTGTCATCAAGGCTTTTGATGGCGCCGTCCTGCAATGCAGCGCCCACGAGGGTAGAGGTGATAGATTTCGCCACCGACATCGACATCCAGCGGGTGTCGGCGGTATTACCTTTTTCGTATCGCTCAGTGACGATTTGACCGTCCTTGAGCACCAACAGGCCTGTTACCCGATTCAGCGCAACGTAGTCATCGAGACTGTAGCGCTTGCCTTTATAGTCAAAGGCAACCGGGCCGAGTGGCGTGCCGCTGCGCGGTAACGGGAAAGGGTGGCTGCCCGCCTTGATGGCCCGCACAGGAAACAAACGATCAGTATTGCGAAAGGTAGTGACGGCCAGGTCCTCGCTGAGATTGCCGTCATAAATGGCCTGCACTTCGCCAATCGGCTCCAGCGCAGGTTGTTGGTAGGACTTCGTGGGACCAGGAGTGGCCGCCCAGGCGGTCAACGATAGCGCGAGTGTCGAAACACACACCACCACTTGGAGATGGCTGCGCTTAACGAGCGATGGATGGCGAGGGAGCATTGGCATAAACACCTTCCTATTGTTTCTTGTTGTTTTGTCAGGGGGGCAGTTTGCAAGGTGGAAATTTTTTGGGCGCGTGGGATCGGGCCTGATCACGCGCGGAATCGGGCCATGGATAAGAGGCAAGCGTCGACATTGGCTCCCAGGCCGCAGTCGCGCTGAGGAATGTGCCACCTCAACGCGAGAGCTTTCATGGTTGATTGATTGGGCTGGTGAGACAGCGTTCTAACGCACTGCCGCCACCAGTTCCAATTCCAGCAATCCGCTGCCTGGAAGCCCGGCGACGCCCAGTGCAGAGCGCGCGTGTTGCCCGCGCTCGCCAAACAACTCGATCAGCAAACGCGAAGCTTCGTCGAGAATTTTTGAGTATTCCTGGTAACCGTCCTCGGCATAGACAAATCCGCGTACGAACAGAATCCGCTCGACGCATTCCAGATCACCGATCGCTTGCTCAAGCGCACTCAAAGCCCGCAACACACAGGTGCGAGCAGCCAGGATCAAGGTTTCTGCAGGCATGTCTGCCCGAGCCGGACCTTTGATTACACTGTCGGCCAGTCGACACACCTGCCCGCTGACATAGGCCACACCACTGTGGATCACCACCGGCACGTAGTCACCTTTGGGGGCAGGGGCATCGGGCAATTGCAGGCCCAACAGCGTCAGTCTCTCTCGAATGCTCATGGGTTCACCTGCGCAAAACTCACCGGCCCGCCGAGCCACAATCCCTGGATCTGCTCCTGAGCATCCCGGCGAAAGCGCAACGATATCTCCGAAGGGCGGCCCATAGCCCGGCCCTGACGAACACGCACCGGGCGCTCATCAGCACTCACCAGGCCGTTTTCCAGCAACCCAAAGGCCAAGGCAGCGGCCGCAATACCGGTGGCCGCATCTTCGGGATAGCCGGAGGATTTTGGAAACTGTCGTGCGTCGAATTGTCGAGTGGCGAGGTCCAGTGCTGCGTAGGGGTACAAACCGGTTGAGCCGATGCGCTCGCACAATTGCTCAACCCGTCGGAAGTCGGGTTTCAGTCCATCCAGCACCGCTACGCTCTTGAGCGGGATCAGGGTTTTCACCCGGCTGGTGGCCGCGTTCTGGATGGGTAGCGGAGCCAACTCATTGGAGCTGATGCCCAGCACCGAGAGGATTTCCGCTTCGATGTCCGGGGACGAGAGCGTTTCGACCTGACCTATGGGCTGGGTGATTTCGATCTGTACGCCACCATCCCCATCGCGCGTGACCCGCGCGTCCACGCGTCCACTCAAGGTCCAGATCGACAGTTGATCCTTAGGCAACATCCCCAGTCGGTCCAGCAGCCAGACGGCGCCGACCGAGGCATGTCCACACATCTCCATTTCGTGGTTCGGCACCCAGAAACGGAAGCTGAAGTCATAGTCGGTTCCGGCCGGTGGCGAACAGACGAAGCCGCATTCGTGACCATAAGCCTGGGCCACTGCCTGCATGTCGGCAGCGCTCATACCGTCGGCGCGAGCAACGGTTGGTGCCGGGTTGCCGCCGTTTTCCGCAGCAGGGAATACATTGACCAGATGAACTTGCGGGGTCATTTCTGCGCTCCTTGAGCGTCCGATAAAACGGGTGCAACTGCATCGACGATGGCATTGGTAAATACTGTGTGCGGATCAAGGCTGACCGGTTCCGCTTCAACAGCGTTCATGAAACTGATGTTCTTCTGGACGCCCGACAACTCGACCCTTGGCGTGGCCGGGTAAGAGGGCAGTGACGCTGCCCATGCCGAATCGAAAATCGGCGCGGCGGTGTGAGCGAAGTACGGCCGCACGGCTTCCCGAGCCTTGTCCGGATCGGTGGCGATCAGTTGCTCGGCGCGCCACAGAGCCTTCACCATTTTTCGTGCGGTGTCGGTGTTACTGGCCAGCCAGTCTTCCCGAGCAATCATCGCTGTAAAGAGGAAACCGTTGAGCGGCGGATATTCACCCTTGGCCAGGTCCATCAGCACAAATCCCCCTTGCTGTTCGGCGGTGGTGATAGTCGGTGGTGACAGCGAAAAACCATTGATGCTGCCCTGGGAAAACGCCGCCAGCATGTTCGGCGCGCCGCCAATCGGCATGATGGTCAGGTCTTTGTCCGGACTCAGGCCTGCGTCCTTGGCCAGATAGCGAACCAGCATATCGGTGGTGCTGCCGGGACCGGTGACACCGATTTTCAATCCTTTCAAGGCTTGTGCCCGGGCAGTCAGCGGTGACGCCGCGGATACGCCCGCATTCTTGGCAGATGCCGCATCGATCACCACCGTGCTGCCGAACTGGGTTTGCACTGAGGCGAATGCCTGGACATTCTGGCCCTTGGTGCGGGCACGAATCGCCACGGCAGGTAGGCCGACATAGGCGTCGGCATCACGTCCGAGCACAGCGGTAAGCGCCGCAGAACCGCCTTTTTGGAAGACGATGACTTCGATGTCGAGCCCTTCTTCGGCGAAATAGCCGAGCTTCTGCGCGACATAGATCGGCACATACAAGAAGCCTTCACTGGGAAACGCCAGTTTGACCTTGGTCAACTCGGCGGCCTGAGTCGCGAACCCACAGAGCAATACGCTGGCGAACGCGGTCGCCGTTACTAGACGTTTGAACATGATGGAACTCCGGATAATCAAATCGTAGGTGTGCTCAAACCGCCACTTCACGTTCGGCGTCGTTGGCTTTCCACGGCATCAAACGGCGTTCGGCCAGCTTGACCGCGGTATTGAGGATCAGCGCCAGGGCAATGATGCCCACCAGCGCGGCGAACACACCGGCGGTGTCAAACTGCGAAGCCGCGTCGGAGAGCAAGTAGCCGAGCCCGCGATTGGCAGCGATGATTTCACCCACCAGTGCGCCGATCAGTGCGTACGGCACCGACAGGCGCAACCCGGTAAACACCCAGGTGAACGCGGAGGGGATGACCACCATGCTCAACAAATCACGTTCGCGGGCGCCCATCAGGCGCAGGATGGTCAACTGCTCGCGGGACACGTTGCGCACACCGCTGTAGGTATTGAGGAACACCAGGAAGAACACCACTGCTGCGGTCAGTATGACTTTCATCGGCAAGCCGATGCCGAACCAGAGGATAAACAATGGCGCGAGAGCGACCTTCGGCAAGCTGTAGAACGCGGTGAGGAAGGGGTCGAGGATGTCGGCCAGGACTTTGGCCCGTCCTAACAGCAGACCAGCAGCGAGACCGGCGACCGAGCCGAAGAAGAATCCGAGTACGGCTTCCAGCGTGGTAATCCCTGCGTGGTAGAAAAACACGCCGTTGAGCAGGATCTTCCACAAACTGGCCGCCACGGCAGAAGGCCGGCTGATGAAAAACTCGACGCCGAACCAACGGGAAATGCCTTCCCACAGCACCAGCAGAAACACCAGGAACAGCAAGCGATAGACCTGAATCATAGGGCCTCCAGAGAGTGAGCCAGCGAGGAAGGATCGGCGGCGCCGGCGATGTCTGGGGCCAGGCGCTGCCAAAGGGCGGCGCAGAGTTCGACGTAGTGCGGATCGGAACGCAGTTGCACCAGATTGCGTGGCTGCGCCAGTGACACCTCAAGGATGTGATCGATGGTGCCGGGACGTCCGGCAAAGACCACGCAGCGATCGGCGAGGGCGATGGCTTCGTCGACATCGTGGGTGACGAACAGCACGGTTTTTTTCAGTTTCTTGCACAGTCGCAACAGTTCGGTTTGCAGCGTGAGGCGCATCTGCGCGTCGAGGGCTCCAAACGGTTCGTCCATCAGCAAGGTCTCAGGATCGCTGGCCAGCAATCGGGCCATCGCAGCACGTTTTCGCATGCCACCGGACAGTTGGTTCGGGTAGCTGGCACCGAAACCGGTCAGCCCGACCAGCGCCAACAGTTCCTCGACTCGCACGTCGATTTCACGCTTGCCCATGCGCCGGATCTGCAACGGTACGGCGATGTTGCCGGCGACTGTGCGCCACGGCAGCAAGTGGTCAGCCTGGGTCATGTAGCCGACGCGGGTGTTGACACCTTTGACTTCGGCGCTGTCGTAATGAACCCGACCTTCGGTAGGACCGAACAGCCCCGCGGTCATGTTCAACAACGTCGATTTGCCACACCCGGACGGGCCGACCAACGTAATGATTTCGCCGCGCTGGATCTCAAGCGATACATTGCGCACGGCCACAAACTGGCGCCCGTCGACCTTAAAACTCTTCTGCACATCAGCGAAACTGATAAAGGGTTCTTGCCTCACGGCCCCATCCTCTTGTTGTTTTATCAGGGCTCAGGATGCAGGGCGGAGGAATTCCGGGCGCACGGGATCGGGCCTCATCATGCGCGAGATCGGGCCATGGATAATCGGGAGGGTTTACCGGTTGGTGTTACGGCGAAACTCGTCAGGCGAGCAGCCCTGCGCGCGTCGGAAAACCTGGGCCAGGTGGGAAGGGGACTCGTAGCCGACACTGTTGGCAATCTCCAGCACCGACATGCGCGTGTGCTGCAGCAGGTTCTTCACTCGCTCCAGGCGCATGCGCTGAACGCAGGCCAACACGGATTCGCCAGTGTGTTGGGCAAACAAGCGGGTGAGGTGGCGTCGTGAAACATGAAAGGCTTCAGCGATCTCGTCCAGTCCCGGAGACTGTTCAAGGTTGCCATCCAGATAGCGCTGAACATCACGCACCAATGCCGCACCATGACGTTCGGTCGAAGAACGTTGCAGGCTTGGCTGGCTCAGGGAAATCGCCAGGCATTCCAGGAGCAGCAAGTGGTCGGTCTGGGTGATTTGCCGACGCCGATCCACGTAGCGATCCGGTTGGCTGAAGGCCTTTTTCGCCAGCAACAGATGATGAAACGGTGCCGAGGCGTGCCAGATACCCAACGTCGGTACTCGCAACAAACGATTGGCATCACCGGACAGATCACGCAGGGCATAGCTCATGTAATCCGGGTCGACATAGAACGCAACGTGCCCCTGGCTCACTGTCATTGACGATGAGGAATGGCTCCACTGGGGTGGGACCAATACGAACTGTCGGTCAACTATCGACGTCGAACGGCCGCTTTGTTCGTCCTTGAATCGCAACAAACCATGTTCCGGCACCATGATCATGAATTCATCATGCTCATGGGCAGCGGTTTCATAGGCTCCATTGGAGTTGAAGACGCTGTAGATTTCACGCATTGGCCGCACCGGATCGCGTCAGTCAGGTGCAAATACTAATACGCTGCGGAGGGAGAAATCTCAAGATTGGATAAAACCAGCAATTACTACCCGCCCGTCTCAGAAGGATTTGCGATCCCCTGCAACGAAGAGGTCGCGGTCTTCCATGCTTTCTCACTCGTGGCGCTGTGCAACATCCCCGCCCGTCACCCCCAACAACCCGGCCCGCACTAACCCGAGGTTGCGTTGTCAGTATTTCACGCCTAGCGACGAGGATCGTCTCTGATTAGCGGCACGTCAGACTACGTCTATTTTTTTCCAATGCCTGAGGGCAAAAAGCTCGCGATGGATTGCGTCTTGGACCGACTATTCCTTTTGCGGGCGACACTCTATGGGTTTGCTTCTCGATCCACGGCATGACATTGATGCCGCGTTATTAAGCTATCGCCGTGTGTTCTGGTCGTTGGCGCTGTTCAGTGGTGTGATCAACCTGCTGGTGCTGGTGCCGTCGCTCTACATGATGCAGGTGTACGACCGGGTCCTGACCAGTCGCAACGAAACCACCTTATTCATGCTCACCTTGATCGCCCTGGGACTGTTCATGTTCAGCGCCCTGATCGAGTGGGCACGCGGCGAGGTGATGATTCGCATGAGCGCCGGGCTGGACGAAGCCCTGGGCGAGCGGATTTTCGATGCCGCCTTCGCCCGCAGCCTGCGTGAGCACAACGCGAACCCGGCGCAGGTGCTCACCGATCTGGCGACGCTACGGCAGTTAATCACCGGCCAGGGCCTGATCGCCTTGCTGGATGCACCGTGGTTGCCCATCTTCGTGCTGGTGGCGTTCATCTTTCATCCTTGGTTCGGCGTGCTGACGCTGGTTCTCGCGCTGGTACTGATCGGCCTGGCGCTGTGGGGCGAGTTAGCGACGCGCACACGCCTGGACGAAGCCAATCGCCTGGGCGTGCAGTCGTCGATCTATGTAAACAGCACGCTACAAAATGCCGAAGTCATCCGGGCTCTGGGCATGCTCGGGCCGTTGCGCCAGCGCTGGAGTCTGCTGCAGCAACGCATCATTGCCGCCCAGTCCCATGCCAGCGACCGCGGCGCGCGTATCACCGCGACGACCCGCTTCGTGCGCATCTCCGGACAGTCGCTGGCCCTGGGCCTGGGGGCGCTGCTGGTACTGGAAGGCCAATTGTCTGCGGGCATGATGATTGCGATGTCGCTGCTGCTGGGGCGTGCCCTGGCTCCCGTGGAAATCGCCATTGGTTCGTGGAAGCAATTCAACTCTGGACGCCAGAGTTACCAGCGCCTGAGCCAACTGCTTGCTCAGCAACCGCGCGAGCGCCTGCGCATGCCGTTGCCACCGCCCACCGGCGCGCTGCGCCTGGATCAGGTGTATGTCGGCCCGCCCGGCGCCTCGCAACCGATCCTGAGGGGCATCAATTTCAGCCTGACCAAAGGTGATGTGCTCGCCGTCGTTGGCCCCAGCGCCAGTGGTAAATCAACGCTGGCCAAAGCGCTGGTCGGGGTATGGCCGGCCATGGGCGGGTCGGTGCGCCTGGACGACGCCGAGATCAGTCAATGGTCCCACGACGCCCTGGGCCCGCACCTTGGATACCTGCCGCAGGACATCGAGCTGTTCGACGGCAGTGTGGCCGACAACATTGCCCGCTTCGGCGAGCAGGACGCCGACAAGATCATCGCCGCAGGGTGTCACGCCGGCATTCACGAGATGATCCTCAAATTCCCCAAGGGTTACGATACGCCGCTGGGCCCCGGAGGGCTTGGCTTGTCCGGTGGACAAAAGCAACGCCTCGGCCTGGCTCGCGCGCTCTATGGGCACCCTTCGCTGATCGTGCTCGATGAACCCAACTCCAATCTCGATGAAGCCGGAGAGGTGGCGCTGGTGCAGGCCATCAATGCGCTCAAGGCTACTGGCAGCACCGTGGTGCTGATTACCCACCGGCCGAATGTGCTGGCAGTGGTTGATCACATCCTGGTGCTCAAGGACGGTACTCAACATGCATTCGGTCCAAGGGATCGGTTGCTCAAGGCATTGAGACCGGGGCCAAGACCGGCCGCGGTCAGGGAGGCTGGCGGAGATGCGTGATCTGACCCCTGAGGCACAAACGTACAGCGAGCATGGGCTGAGTGCGCGCGGCACCACAGTGCAGCCACGCGCCAGCACCGACGCCGGGGGCGCGGCACGCTATGGTGTGGGTTTCCTGGTCCTGACACTGGGCGGTTTCCTGCTCTGGGCCTGTCTGGCGCCACTCGACCAGGGTGTCGTGGGCAGCGGCACCGTGGTGGTGGCGGGCGAACGCAAGGCTGTGCAGTCGTTGGTCGGTGGGGTGGTAGAAAAGCTGCTGGTCAGCGATGGCGAGCGCGTCACCCAGGGACAGTTGCTGGTCCAGCTCAATACGGTGCAGGCGCAGGCGCAACGGGACGTGACTTTGGGCAAGTTGCTCAATGATCGTAGCGTCGAGGCGCGGTTGATCGCCGAGCGCCTGGGTTCAGCCGAGATCCAATGGCCCGTTGAACTGCTGGAGCGTGCCGACGAGCCGCGGGTCAAGGCCGCCATGGCCTTACAGAGCCAGCTGTTTCTGACCCGCCGTGCAGAACTGGGCAGCCGTTTGCAGATCATCGAACACGAAGCCGCGGCCTTGCAGCAGCAATTGCTCGGCTACGAGGGCGTCAAGCGCAACTACGACGCGCAGATGCACTTCCAGCAACAGGAGCTGGAAGGCCTGCGCAATCTTGCCCGTGAAGGTTACATTCCGCGTAACAAACTGCTCGAGGCCGAGCGCAATGCAGCCCAATTGGCTGGACAGATTTCCTCCGGAGTGGGCGATGTTGGCAGGACCCGCCAGGCGATCAGCGAAAGCCGGCTCAAGGCCTTGCAGGTGCAGCAGGAATTTCGCCGCGATGCCGAAACGCAGCTCAGCGAAGTCTCTGCCGAGGCGGCCGGTTATGCCGATCAGATTCATGCCTTGCAGTTTGAAGTCGACAACGGCGCGATCCGTGCGCCGGTATCCGGACAGGTCATGGACGTGAGCATTCACACGGTCGGGGGCGTTGCGCAGGCTGGCCAAACCCTGATGCAGGTGGTACCGCTGGATGCGCCGATGGCGATCACCGCGCGTTTCGAGCCGCTGATGGCCAATAAGCTACGCCCGGGTTTGCCGGTGCATGTGCATTTCACTGCCCTGCAACGGGTGGATACGCCGACGGTCACCGGCACTGTGACTACGGTGTCGGCGGACCAGTTGATCAATGAACAGACCCACCAGCCGTACTTTTCCGCCAAGGTTGAAATTCCCGCCGACACCGTCGCCTCGCTGCAGGCCGCTGGTCTGCTGGTGCGCCCCGGCATGCTCGCCGATGTCACGGTGGTGACGGGGGAACGCACCTTGATGAATTACCTGATGAAACCTTTGCGTGAGCGCTTGCTTGCGGCCTTCAAAGAGGAATGAGCGTGAAGCCAGTCCTGCACTGGCAGCGCGACTGGCCGTGGTGAATTGTGGCGAGGGGATAAATCCCCTCGCCACATTAGTCTGTGTTGGTCTTTGATTTTCAGGCACCGAAAAAACCCTGCGGGAGCGAGCCTGCTCGCGATGACGGCGGTACGTTCAGCATGGAAGCTGATTGACCGACCGCTATCGCGAGCAGGCTCCCTCACATCAGGTCAGGCTGTGAAATCGCTGGCCTGCAGCTCCTTGACGCCCACCATCTCGAATTCGAACTCGGGGGTGACGTCGGCGTTGACGCTGCCGGAGAGGATGCCGTCGGCAAAGCGTAGTTGGCCAGTGGCGTTGGTGGGGTCGAAGGCGTTGCTGCCAATGAACATGAATGCGTCGACGGTGGCGGTCAGCGGGTTGGCGTCCAGGCTGGTGAAATCCAGATGATCACCCTCAGTGGTCTTGAAACCGCTAATCACATCGCGTAAAGCCCCGACGCCCATGTCCGACAGCGCTCCAAACGCGTAGGTGTCCGCGCCAGTGCCGCCGGTCAGGTTGTCGGTGCCTGCGCCGCCGATCAGTCGGTCATCGCCCGAACCACCCACCAGCGTGTCGTTACCGGCACCACCGTTCAGGATATTCGCGGCGCTATTGCCCGACAGACTGTCGGCGTTGGCGCTTCCCGTCACGTTTTCGAGGAATTTCAAGGTGTCGAGCCCCGACCCCGCGGTGTTTTGTTGTGCGGACGTCGACAGGTTTACAGTAACGCCCGCCAAGGCCCGCTCGAAGGACACTGTGTCGTTGCCATCGCGTCCGTCCAGCACATTGTTGCCGGCACCGGCGAACAGCGTGTTGTCAAGCGCATTGCCTGTCCCATTGGCGGCTCCAGCGCTATCGACATACAGATTCTCGACGTTGCTGCCGAGGGTATAGGCCGCCAGGCTGCTGTGTACGTTGTCGACTCCTCCAGGCACCGCATTGCTGTTGGTCTCGATCGCGGTGTCGTCGACATTGTCGACATAGTAGGTGTCGTCACCATCGCCACCGCTCATGCTGTCGGCCCCTGCGGCACCATCGATCACGTTGTCGGCAGCATTGCCGGTGATGAAGTTACGCCGCTCATTGCCGGTGCCGTCGATTTCCGACACGCCGGTGAGCACCAGATTCTCGAGATTGGCGCCCAGCGTCCAGCTGACCGAGGCCTGCACGGTATCAATCTGCGCGGTCGAGGTGTTGGTTTCCTCCACACTGTCGAACGCGTTATCGACCACGTAGATGTCGTTGCCATCGCCACCGGTCATTGTGTCGGCGCCCAAGTCGCCATCCAGTGTGTCGTTGCCCGAGCTGCCCACCAAGGTATCCGCTTGATCAGTGCCGGCAATCATCCCGCCCTGGTTCTGAGCGTTGTCGAAAATGGCCTGCACGCTGTTGTTGTCGGTGAGATCGCCCTGGAAGCCCAGGTCATTGGCAATGTAATCGGCCAGGCGTTGGCCAACGATTTCCGCTGATTCCTCGTGCAGGTGCCAGACGTCATCGGGATAGACCAGCGGATCGACTTCGTAGCGCAAGGGCAGGTCGGTGTAGTCCACCGCAAGCTTGACGTCGGCGCGCTCGGCGGCGATGGCCTCCTGGGTGGCGCGGACATAGCCAACCCCCGCAACGATTGAGGCAATCTTCTCTTCCGAATAACCACGGGCACGCGCAGCGTCCTGCTCGTAGTGACCGGTTTCCATCATGTACACGCTGAAGTTGCCGAACTGGGCATGCAGGTAATCAAACACATTCAGGGTCGCGGCCTTGTAGGCCGATGCTGCTGCGGCTTTGTCCGTGGAGCGGCCAATCTCCTGAGCGGCTTCCTCGCCCTGGCCCCAGATGATGCCCATGGTGACGTTATCGATGGATTTGAGTTCGGTGAGCTGGTCCTGCAGCAACGCCACGGCACGCAACAGTGCAGGCCCGGGTTGGTTAGTGTCGGTCAGCCACCAGCACAACTTGAGTTCCTCGGCGCCCAAGGTCGACAGGCCATTGACCGTGCTGCCACCCACCGCGATGTCGATGCCATTGCCATCGGCGTCGGTGAACTGGCTGCGCACGTCATAGGGGGTGTAGCGGTCCAGGTCTTTTACCAGCATCGAGGTGCCGGATTGATCGTCGTCCTCCGTCATGCGCAAAAGGCGCGCATTGGATTGGCCGAGTGTGGGCAGGTAGAGGATGTCTTGCTGGGCGCGCTCGCCAAACACGAAATCACTGGCGGTCAGGGTGTCGAGGTAGTTGCCGTTGAGGGCGATTTCAAAGCGATTGCCATCGACGTCGGCCTCGGCGGATTTGATGTAGGTCTTGTCGCCGGCCGCGTTGAGAGTCATGTACAGCGTGCCATTGCTGCCATCGCCGAGGCCGAGAATACCCAGCGCTGAAACGTCGATCTTGTCGACGCCCGCGGTGAAGTCGTAGACCGTGTCGGTCGCCGTGACCCCCCCGGTGTCGTAGTCGCGGTAACTGTCGAGTACGTCGGTGTAGCGGAAGGCGTCGGCCCCGTCGCCGCCGTACAGCGAATCGCGTCCGCCGCCGCCGTCGACGATGTCCGCGCCAGTGCCGGCCTTGATGGTGTCGTTGCCACCGAGGCCGAGGATCAGGTCGGCGCCCGCCGTGCCGTTGAGGCTTTCGGCGTTGTTGCTGCCAGTGATGGTGTTGGCGGGCGCATCGGCCACCACCAGGGCGAAGCTGTCGCTGACCGACGCACCAGAAGGATCGGTGGCCTTGACCAGGACGTTGTAATTGCCCGACGCCGTGCTGATCGGCGTGCCGGAGAACGCCAGGCTGGTGGCGTTGAAACTCAGCCAAGCGGGCAGGGCGCTGCCGTCGGCGAGGGTCGCAGTGTAGGTCAGCACATCCTGGTTGGCGTCGGTGAAACTGTCGTGGGTTACGGTGTAGTTGAACGGCGAACTTTCGGTGGCGTTCTGGTCGAGAAGGGGGATGGCCACCACCGGCGCAACATTGCTGGGAGTGTTCTGGTCCGCGAAGACAAAATGATTGGCCGTCAGGCTGTTCACCAAGTTGCCCGCCAGCGACACTTCGAAACGGTTGCCATTGGCGTCGGCGGTGAGATCCTTGAGGTAGGTGCGGTTGCTCGAAGCGCTGTAGGTCACTTGCAGCGTGCCGTTCAGGCCATTGCCCAAGGCCGTGTAGCCGAGCGCCGAGACATCGATTTTGTCGGCGGTCACGTCGAAATCGAGGATCTGGTCACTGGCGCTGGTGGACGCGGTGCGGTAGCTGTCGAGTTTTGAGGTGTAGCGGAATACATCGGCGCCCGCGCCGCCGGTGAGTTTGTCCGCGCCGGTGCCGCCGACCAGGATATCGTTGCCGGCGCCGCCATTAAGGGTGTCGTTACCAGCGCCACCGAACAGTTGTTCGTTGGCAGCGGTGCCCGTCAGCGTGTCGTTGTTCGGTGTGCCATTAATCACAGTGGGTGCGGTGGGTACGTCCTGTACAGCCAACGTAAAACTGTCGCTGACGGTTGCGTTGCTGCCATCGGATGCAGTGACCTTGATGGAGTAATTGCCCGATGCCGTGTCGTTGGGCGTGCCGCTGAAACTACGGGTAGCGGTGTCGAAGGTCAGCCAACCGGGCAGGGCGCTGCCATCGGCCAGTTGGGCGGTGTAGCTGAGGCTGTCGTTATCCGCATCGGTAAAACTGGTGGCCGGCACGACGTAGCTGAACGGGGTGTTTTCGGTGGCGCTCTGATCCAGCAACGCCGTTGCCACCACCGGCGCGTGGTTGACCGTTGGCGAAGTGGCAAAGACAAAATTGGCGCTGGTCAGCTTGTCGAGATAATTGCCGTCCAGCGCTACCTCGAAACGGTTGCCATTGGCGTCGGCGGTCAGGGTTTTGATGTAAGTCTTGGTACCGGCAGTGTTGAGCACCAGGTACACGGTGTTGTTTTTGCCGTCACCCAGGCCGGTGAAACCCATGGCCGAGAGATCGATCTTATCGGCGGCGATATTGAAGTCAGTGATCAGGTCTCCAAGGTTGGCGCCGCCGGTGTTGTAGTTGCGGTAACTGTCCAGGCGGTTGGAGAACACAAAGGTGTCCGCCCCGGCGCCACCGGTAAGGGTATCCATGCCGGTGCCGCCGTCAATTTTGTCGTCGCCTGCACCGCCGCTGAGGCTGTCGTTGCCCGCCAGACCGAGCAGGGTGTCGGCCGAATCGCTACCCAACAGCGAATCGCTGCCGCTAGTGCCGGTGACCACCCGATTGAAAATGAAGTTGCTGGCGGTAAGGGTGCTCGCCAGGTTGCCCGACAGAATCAACTCGAAGCGATTGCCGCTGACGTCGGCATCGTAGTCCTTGATGTAGGTGCGGTCGTTGCCAGCGCTGTAGCTGACCTGCAAGGTGCCACCACGGCCATTGCCCAGGCCGGTGAAACCGAGGCCGGCGAGGTCGATCTTGTCCTGGGTGACGTCGAAGTCGGTGATGGTGTCATCGAAGCTTGCGGTTGCGTTGCGGTAACTGTCGGACTGGGCGACGAAACGAAACGTATCGGCACCCGTGCCGCCGGTGAGTTTGTCGATGCCCGCACCGCCCACTAGAATGTCGCCACCGGCCCCGCCATTGATAGTGTCGTTGCCTGCTGCACCATAGAAAATTTCGCTGGCCGCGCTGCCCAGCAGAGTGTCGTTGCCAGCCGTGCCTTGCACGGTAGTCATGGGCACCGTGGCGTTTACGTAACTGCCGTCACCATAGACCAGTGTGGCGCCTTTGCTGGTATGGCTGATGGTGTTGCCGATGATGGCGTTGCGATCGGTGCCGTCTTCATTGCGCTCTGCAACACCGTAGGTCGACAGGTTGCTGCCGCTGATGATGTTGCCCTGGATTGTGTTGTCGCTGCCGTTGAAGTACTTGCCGGACACGCCCAGCGTGTCGTCGTAGGACTGGATGATGATTTCCGGTACGGGGGCGCCCAGAGAGTTGTTGTTGAGTGTGTTGTCGATGATCTCGACATGGTTACTGCCGTAGATGCGGATCCCGGCGCTGGCGTTGTCGTGAATATCGACACCACTGACGGTTACATCGCTGGACAGCTTGACCAGCACGCCTTCAGCGCCGTTGCCGTACACCTCACCACCGGTGATGGTGATGTTGCTGGGGGAGGGGATGTCCTCGCTGCCGCGCTGCACCACGATGCCACTTCCGCCATTGTTGTAGGCAACGTTGTTGCTGAGGGTAAAGTCGTGGGTGCTGGTGACGACGTTGAAACCGTGGCGGTCATTGTCGTAGGCGACGTTGTTTTCGAAGGTGCTGTCGCTGAGAAAGTCCGCAACGAAGCCGTCCAGGCCATTGCCGTGGGACACACTGTTCTTGATGACCATGTTGACGGTCTGCTCGTGGGGGTCGAAACCGTACCCGGAGCAATCCTTGATCTCGACGCTGTCGAGGGTGACGTTGGAGTCGTAACCTTCCTGACCGGGAATGTAGCCATTGAACCAGCCGTCGATCTTGCCGGTGGTGTTGTCGCGGTTACCGTCGATAGTGAGGTTGCTGACGCCAAAGTCATGGGTTTCTTCGCCATAGGCCGAGCGGATGACCCCCGTGATTTTGGTGTCGGAGCCGTCAGCCACCTTAACGGTCGTATCGCCCATGCCGTCGCCGTATAGATAGACGTTGCTCTTGAGCATCAGGCAGCCGTCGGAGGGTTCCTCACCTCCCGAAACAATATATGTCCCGGTCGGCATATACACCTGCCCACCGCCTGCAGCGGCCGCCGCATCAATCGCACTTTGTATCGCTGCCGTGTCGTCTGTGATGCCATCTCCTTTGGCGCCATAATTTTGCACATTGAAAATCATTAGCTTATCTCCGTATCGGGTAAGAACCTCGCTAGACGCCAATATTCCATCGACGACCACCGTGTTAGGACCCAGCGGAGTGCAAAAGTTGTGACCGCATATCGGGAGAGTGTCAAAAATCAGGTTTTACTGATCTACGGTTGTGAAGTGTTTCAAAAAAGTAACGCTTTGTTGACGCTTGCACAGATTGCGAGCGATGCCTTTTGGGAGCGACTTGAGCTATCCGGTTTAACTTATGGGGAATGACCGATGTTCATAAGCGGCTGGCCCCCTGGATTCTGAGACCCGTTAGCCGGAAACCGGGTTAAAGTGTTCATCAATCTCTGTTCATAAGAACCCTCCACTCGATTTGCGTAGTCGCGCCAAGCGGTTCCAGCGAACGAACCGGGCCAAAAAACCGTATATCAATCGTTATGTGAAGAATGAATCGTTCGCTGTTTATATCTCTGGATGGGCCCAAGGGAACCGGCAAAACCACACTGTTGGAGGCCGTTACGAAAGTACTGAGGGCAGACAACAAGAAGGTGATCCGACTTTGCGAGAAAAAAAGCGATCCTTTTAGGGGGGAAACAATGACCCTCGTTAACAAACTCGTCAGAAATCCCACCCGGGATTTGGAGTTGGTGGTTTGTGAGCGCTTTGCTGATAGCCGTAACTGGATTTCCCGGCACGTGCTGACTAAACAGCCACCAGGCAGCATCATCTTGATCGATCGCTGGTATCCGTCTGAAGCCGCGTTTCGCCGGACAGTCCCGTTTGCAGAGATTCTACAGTTGAACATTGATCGAAACGTGCGAGTGCCAGACCTGCATGTCGGGGTTGTCACCGCGCCTGATATTTCATGGGCGAGAGCAGCGGCACGACAGCGTGGGCTGAGCAGTACTGTGATCCATAAGCTGGAAGAACAAGTCGCTTGTACCAATGCGTTCGAGCGAGCGATTGCAGATCACGGCTGGGTTTTATGCCGTAATGAAGGAACGATCGAAGACGCAACGATGCAGGTAGTTTCTGAGATCTATAGAGTCCTTGGATGCCCATAGGCGAAGTTCGCTGAGAGGCCCTTGGAAGAAGTTCCACCCAGACACATCATTTAACATAATATACATTACACGTAACAATGTATTTCGAGATCAGCCCGGTTGCACGCAGATTTTGAAGCACTGATTCCCCCTCGATCCTCAATCTCTCGTCAGTTGCTCAATCAGCCCTCCATGCTCTGGAAATTCTTCACTGAGCTTTTTCCTGTCGCCCATTTCCATGTCCGCAAAATGAAACTCTGGTGTTACCGCTTCACTGATCAAACCGAATCCCGTCGATCCCTTCATCAACCGCGAAGCTTTCCAGATGCCGCCTGGTACATGCAGCTGCAAACATTCTCCGGCCAAAACGTCGCTGCCCATCACGACAGTTTTTAATGTGCCGTCCGGGAAAATCAGGCTGTACTCAATGGCGTCGCCCAGGTGGTAGTAATGCATGATGTCGGATCGGTTCAGGTGAAACTGGCCGACGGGCGAATCTGTGGTCAACAGGTAATAGATGGAGCTCATCGTGTAACGTGGACCACCAATCGTCTCGACCATAGGCTGTTGATCAGCCTGATAGGTTCTTCGGTAGTAACCACCCTCGACATGCGGTTCAAGGTTAAGCGCGGTCACGAGTGCTTCACTGTTTAGCTGCAATGGCTGCTCCGAATGCCATGATGGCAAATAGCTATACTAAATAGCCCTTTAGTTAAGTTAATCAATAATCACACTGCACTGGTGTTCACCACTCGCGCGGTTCGAATGAACAATGCGCGCACTTTTTCCCAGAAGTTGCCCCCCAGTACGAAAAAGCTGCCGATCAACATCAAGTCGCCCAACGCCTGGAGCTGCCAGATGTTTGGCCTGAGTCCAGGCCAGATACTGTCGACATAGGGTTCCAGAAATGCCGAAATCAGCGGCAGACAAAACATCACGACACCGATCCAATGACGCCATGGCCCAACTTCGGTGTCGGTTGCCGGTGCCAGTTTAGACACGTAGCCAAATACAGTGCTTTTAAGCTGCTGAAACCCCGCCTTGCCCATGACAGCAATGACGATAATCAACAGCACTTTGTTACTGATAAACAGGACGCCGGTCAGCGCGGCGATCTTGGAACCCGGCATGTCGGTTGCCGCCATGATCGGCACCAACAGCCAGGAGCCGAGCATCAGACAAATGATCGCGATGCCCAGTTTGAATCGCCATCCAGCGGTATGGGGTGCATTCATGGCTGTCGTACCTGTTAAAAGGGTCAGATGTTTGGACAGCTTAGCAGTCAGTTGATCATTTGGACGTCTATGCTCCTGTGAACTTCCTTGGCTGGAAAACATGCATGCATCTGACGCGATCGGGACAACTGTTGCTGCTGGGTGTGCTCGGCTTGAGTGGCTGCGTACGTCTGGGGCCGGATTTTCAGTCGCCGAAGCCCACGTGGATCGAGCACTGGAGCTCCCCTGCCCTTGAGCAATCCAGTCAACGCAGCCTGAACCCGGATTTGCGTCAGTGGTGGCAAGTCTTCGGCGATCCCGTCCTCGATCGTCTGATTGCCGAAGCGGATACGAACAATTCGGATCTGAAGATTGCCGGTCTGCGGGTCATGGAAGCTCGTGCGCAACTGGGGATTGCCCAGAGCGGACGCTATCCGCAACTGCAGCAAGCCAGCGCCGACAGTCTGTACTTCAACCGCCGGCAATCCGGCGGGAACAATCCTCAGGACAGCCATTTCTGGCAGCACAGTGCCGGGTTCGACATTGGCTGGGAGCTGGACTTCTGGGGGCGTTTCAGCCGAGCGATCGAGTCGGCCGATGCCAGTTACTTCGCCGCCCATGCCAACTATGAAGACGTGCTCGTGCTGCTGCGCGCGCAGCTGGCGGATACGTACTTCTTGTTACGCACCACCGAGGCACGCTTGCGGGTTGCAAGGGAAAACGCCAAACAGCAAAAGCGTAATTTCGAGATCACCGAAAAGCTGTTCAACAGCGGCCAACAAGCCGAACTCGACTTGCAGCAAGCCAGGACACAATACCTGGGCACCCTGAGCACCATCCCCAGCTTCGAGGATCAGTTGCTGCGCACGCGCAATGCGTTGGCGGTGTTGATTGGCCAGCCGCCCGGTGCGCTACCGCAACTCATCGACAATGAAGGACTGATCCCGCTGGTCGACCGCGCCGTGCTGCAGGACGTCCCGGCCAATCTGCTGCTGCGACGCCCCGATGTACGCGCCGCTGAACTGAATGTCGCGGCCCAATCGGCCTTGATCGGTGTGGCCGAAAGCGATTTCTACCCGTCGCTGACCTTATTGGGCAGCATCGTCTGGTCGGCCGACACGCTCAATGGCACCTCGAGAAGTCTGGACCTGATCGGTGGTCCCAGCCTGCGCTGGAACCTGTTCGACCATGGCCAGATCAGCAACAACGTGCGCGTGCAGGATGCGCGGTTGCAGCAGTTGATCGAGGCCTACCGCGACAAGGTTCGCCAAGCGGCTCGCGAGGCAGATGACGCCGCCAATGGACTGATCAAATCCCTGGAGCGCGAAAGCATCCTGCGTGAGGCCGAAGTCGCCGCCAAACGTTCGTTGGTGCTGGCGAGCGCCCAGTATCGCGAAGGCTATTCCGACTTTCAGCGGGTGCTGGACGCGCAACGCGCATTGCTGGAGCAACAGGACAATTACCTGGTCAGCCGCAGCAATGCCGTGAGCAATGTGATCGCGCTGTATAAGGCGCTGGGTGGCGGTTGGTACAGCGCCCAGCCGATCGTTGATCCGGCCACCCGCCAGGACATGAAAAAACGCACGGACTGGGGCGATTTACTGGATGAGCCCGCAGCCGCCAAAAAAGGTAACGGACCATGAGTGATGCCGCGCAACCCTCCCCTGAGGCGCCCTCCTCCAAGGCGCCGGAACCGCCTGCCGACCCGGCGAAAAAAGGGCTCAAGTGGGTGCTGCTGTTGATCCTCCTGAGCCTGGCCTGGTATCTGTTGGCCGACCGATACACGCCTTATACGCAACAGGCTCGGGTCGGTGCCTTTGTCATTCCGGTGGCCGCGGAAGTGGCCGGTCGGGTCATTCGCGTCAACGTGCGCAACAATCAGGACGTGAAGGCGGGAGACGTGCTGTTCGAGGTCGATCCTCAGCCTTATCAGATCGCCGTCGACCGTGCGCGCGCAGACCTTGAGTCGACACGTCGCCAGATCGGCGCCAGTACCGCCGGCATTGCCTCGGCCCAGGCCAATTTACGCGCCGCGCAAGCCAACGAACTCAAGGCTCGCCAGGACAATCAGCGCCTTGAAGGTTTGTACCGCGACGACCCCGGGACCATTTCCGTGCGCCTGCTGGAAGTGTCTCGGGCCAACCGCGAACAAGCGGTCAGCCAGGTTGCCGCTGCCCGTGCCGAAGTCCAGCGCGCGCGTGAGCAGGAAGGTGGCAGCGAGGAAGAGAACGCCTTGCTGCGCAGTGCAGCCACCGCGTTGTCGAAAGCCGAACTGGATCTGGCCAATACGCAGATTCGTGCGCGGTCGGCCGGTTTGATTACCGACTTGCGCACTGACGCCGGGCAGTTTGCAGCTGTAGGCAGTCCGGTGATGACACTGATCGCGATCCACGATGTCTGGATCAGCGCGGACATGACCGAAAACAACCTCGGTCGGGTCAGGGTCGATACGCCGGTGGCAATCGTTCTGGATGCGCTGCCGGGCGAGGTGTTCGACGGGCGCGTGCGCAGTGTCGGTTACGGCGTCAGTGTCGGTCAGACGCCGCCACCCGGTACGTTGCCCACTGTGCAGAACAGCCGTGACTGGCTGCGCCCGGCGCAACGCTTTCCGGTGATCATCGAGTTTTCCAAAGACTCGATGGCCAAACTGCAAGACAGTCGCGCCATTCGTACCGGCGGTCAGGCTGAAGTCATGGCGTTCCCCACCGAGGGCAATCCGTTGAATCCACTCGGCCGCTTGTTTGTGGGCCTGATGAGCTGGCTGTCGTATGCCTACTGAGCGCACGCCCCGGGAGCAGCGCGCATTGCGCCTGGCCACCGGCACCGCGATGTGCCTGGCGGCCAGTTTCGGTTTGGGATTGCCGATTCCGTTCATCGCGCCGGTGCTGGCGTTGTTGCTGCTCGCCAGCGTCAATCGTGCGCTGCCGTTTAAGGCTGGACTGGCGCTCGCGCTGATCGCAATGTTGACCACTGGTGTCGGCCTGTTGCTGATTCCGATCCTGCGTTATTACCCGGTCAGCGGCGTGTTGTTGATCGGCGTGTGCCTGTTTCTGGTGTTTCGTTTTGGTCTGCGCGGCGGCAATAATTTGATCGTCACGTTCCTGGTGATCGGCCTGACCATGATTTCCTCGGCCGGTGTCGCCGAGTTCGATCTCGCGGCGACGGTCATCGGGGCGCTGGTCAAAGGATTGCTGCTGGCCGTGATGGTGGTCGGGCTGAGTCATTGGCTGTTTCCTGAACCTGCCAACGCACCGTCGCCGCCGGTCGCGCCGCCGATGCCGGCCGAAGAAGTCAGCCGCGTGGCGCTGCGTGCAACCCTGATTGTGCTACCGGCGTTTTTACTGGCATTGATCGATCCGGCAAGCTATCTGCCGATCATCCTGAAGGCGGTCGGCCTGGGTCAGCAGAGTTCCACCACAGCCCGCAACGCCGGTCGCGAACTGGTCGGTTCGACCCTGCTCGCCGGAGTGTTGGCGGTGCTGTTCTGGAGTGCACTCAGCCTGTTTGTGCACCTCTGGATGTTTTTTCTGTGGATGCTGCTGTTCGGTCTGATCATTGCGCGCAAGCTCTACGCGCTGAGCCCGACAGGTTTAACCCCGGGGTTCTGGCTCAACAGCCTGATCACGATGATCATTCTGCTGGGCCAGTCGGTGCAGGACAGCATCGCAGGCAAGGACGTCTACACCGCGTTCGCCGTGCGCATGGGACTGTTCATTCTGGTGACGCTGTATGCCTGCCTGATGGTGTATCTGCTGGATCAGCGACCGCCAAAACACGCTCAGGGATTGACCTGATACCCCTTACCTTGCAGGCAACTGGTATAGGCCGTCGAGCTGGTCGAAGCGGCGGTTTTCTGCTGCGCCCGGCGCTCCTGGCGTTGACGCGAGCCACCGACCACCGCGCCTGCCGCTGCCGTCTCTTTGGCGCGATTCTGCCGATAATCCTGCTTTACATCGTCATCGACGCGGTCATAAAACTCGTCGTGCTGGCGCCCGCGAACCTGAGCTCCAGCGGCTCCGGCAGCGGCACCGACCGCCGCGCCTTTCAGGCGGCCACCGGATGTTGGCTGCGTCGATGAACTCTGACTGGCGGCCACGTTGTGGCACTCATTGATGTCCAGCTGTGTCTG
The DNA here is from genome assembly GCF_019946675.1 of Pseudomonas sp. BF-B-15. Lineage (NCBI taxonomy): Bacteria > Pseudomonadati > Pseudomonadota > Gammaproteobacteria > Pseudomonadales > Pseudomonadaceae > Pseudomonas > Pseudomonas sp. BF-B-15. The sequence continues at coordinate 50,052 of NZ_JAGYFZ010000001.1, read as the reverse complement.
TTGCGAGTTCTGCCCTTTCATCGGCACAACCGTTTCTGCCCGACTCTGAGTAGCGACAACCGACAGCGCTAGACACAGGCCAATGCAAGACAACCTGTTCATGAAAACCTCCTGGCATTTTTCTCAGCCATCAAGAGTGTAGATCACCCCCGCTCCCCCTCCTCCGACGGGTGACTGACGGCCCTCACTACACACCGGTTTCGGGTCATGCGCGTCGAGAATTTGCGCGCCTTGTGTTGATATGATTATTTTCACGCAGTTGCAATATGAAATAAAACGTGTCAATTATAGCTGCACACATTTCAGGGACTGCGACATCGCCAGATCGGACGGCTTCTACCCGGACCACCCAAACGCCCCTTCAAGGAGTCAACAAAATGAACAAAAGAGCACTTCTAGGCGCCATGGCACTGTGCGCAACAAGCTTCCTGGCGCATGCCGACGAAGACAGCCTGCGTATCGGTATCGAAGCCGCTTACCCTCCCTTCTCCTTCAAGACACCGGAGGGCAACGTCAGCGGTTTCGACTACGACATCGGCAATGCCCTGTGCGAAGAAATGAAGATCAAATGCGAGTGGGTCATCCAGGAATTCGACGGCATGATCCCGTCACTCAAGGTGCGCAAGATCGACGCCGTGCTGTCGTCGATGTCGATTACCGAAGACCGGATGAAGTCGGTCGACTTCAGCAAAAAGTACTACCACACGCCGGGCAAGTTCGCGATGAAGGCCGGCAACGTGATCAACGACCCGCTGATTGATCTCAAAGGCAAGAAAGTCGGCGTGCAACGCGCCTCGACTTACGACCGTTTCGCCACCGAACAACTGGCGGAACGCGGGATCGAGGTGGTGCGCTATTCCTCGCAGAATGAGGCGTTCCTGGACCTGGCGTCGGGCCGTCTGGACGCGACGCTGGCCGACATCGTCAACACCAACGAAAGCTTTATCAAAACCGCGGCGGGCAAGGATTTCGCCCTGGTGGGGCCGGACATCAACGACCCGAAATACTTCGGTCGGGGCGCCGGGATCGCGGTGCGTAAAGGTGACAGTGCCAACGTTGCCCGCCTGAGTGCCGCCATTGACGCCATCCGCGAAAATGGCAAGTACCAGCAAGTGATGAGCAAGTACTTCGCGTTCGATATCTACGGCGAATAAGCCTTCACCCGCCACTCTGGCGCCGGCCCCCGGGCAGGCGTCGCTTTGGGCTTGTTTGCGCGCCTCACCGCGCTCGCTTGAGGAACTTCATCATGCTTCACGGCTACGGATCGAGCATTCTCGATGGCGCCTGGCTGACCGTTAACCTGGCCCTGACTTCCATGGCCATGGCGATAGCATTGGGTCTGCTGGGAGCGGCCTTTCGTTTGTCGCCACTGAAATGGCTGGCGATGCTGGGCGAAAGTTATACCACCCTGATTCGGGGCATTCCCGACCTGGTGTTGATCCTGCTGATTTTCTACGGCGGCCAGGATCTGGTGAACCGCGTCGCTCTTGCGCTCGGTTACACCCGCTATATCGATATCAATCCCTTTATCGCCGGTGTCTGCACCATGGGTTTCATTTTTGGTGCCTACCTGTCGGAAACCTTTCGCGGCGCGTTTATGGCGATCCCTAAAGGCCAGGCCGAGGCTGGAGCCGCTTATGGCATGAGGGGCACGCAAGTGTTCTGGCGAATTCTGGTGCCGCAGATGATTCGTTTCGCCCTTCCCGGCTTCACCAACAACTGGCTGGTGCTGACCAAATCCACCGCGCTGATATCGGTCATCGGCTTGCAGGACATGATGTTCAAAGCCAAGAACGCTGCTGACGCCACCCACCAGCCGTTTACCTTTTTCCTCGCGGTGGCGGCGCTCTATCTGATGCTGACCAGCCTGTCATTGCTGGTGCTGCGCTATCTGGAAAAACACTACTCGGTCGGCATCAAAGCCGCCGAACTGTGATGGGGAGCAACCAATGATGCTCGACTACAACCTGATCTGGGAAAACCTGCCGCTGTATTTCAACGGCATCCTGGTGACGCTGAAAGTGCTGCTGATTTCCCTGGCCTTCGGCCTGGTCCTGGCCGTTCCGCTGGCGTTGATGCGGGTGTCTCGATCGCCGCTGATCAACTTTCCGGCCTGGCTTTACACCTACGTGATCCGCGGCACGCCCATGCTGGTGCAGTTGTTCCTGATCTATTACGGCCTGGCGCAGTTCGAATCGGTACGCCAAAGCGCGCTCTGGCCCTACCTGTCCAGTGCCACCTTTTGCGCGTGCCTGGCCTTCGCGATCAACACCAGTGCCTACAGCGCAGAGTTGCTGGCCGGCAGTTTGAAGGCCACGGCACATGGCGAGATCGAAGCGGCCAAAGCCATGGGCATGTCGCGCGTGACGTTGTACCGCCGCATTCTGCTGCCGTCTGCCTTGCGCCGGGCGCTGCCGCAGTACAGCAACGAAGTGCTGATGATGCTGCAAACCACCAGTCTGGCGTCGATCGTCACGCTGGTGGATATCACCGGGGCCGCGCGAACAGTCAGTTCGCGGTTCTACCTGCCGTTCGAGGCGTTCATCACTGCCGGCCTTATCTACCTGGCCCTGACCTTCATCCTGGTTCGTCTGTTCAAGTTGGCCGAGCGCCGCTGGCTGGCATACCTGGCACCGCGCAAGCATTAAGGAGCTGTTATGGAGCACATTGAATACCTGTTGCCGTGGAGTGCTTCGGGCACCGAGCGGCGCCTGTCACTGTTTCGCTTTGGCAGCGGGCCGCGCAAGGCTTACATCCAGGCCTCCCTGCATGCCGACGAGTTGCCGGGGATGCGCGTGGCGGTGGAACTCAAACGTCGTCTGCGAGTACTGGAAGAGCAAGGTCGCCTGAACGGGGTCGTCGAGTTGGTGCCGATGTCCAACCCCATCGGCATCGCCCAGATGTTCCAGGCGACCCACCAAGGTCGCTTCGAGTTCTCCAGCGGCAAGAATTTCAATCGTGATTTTCCCGAGTTGACCGAAGCCGTGGCCGCATTGGTGAAAGGCCAACTGGGCACCGACGCCGACGTCAACACCGCGCTGATCCGTCGTGCCATGGCCGATGTCCTCGCCGACATACCGCCAGCCACTTCGGAACTCGATGGCCTGCGTCGCCTGCTGTTGCGGCATGCGTGTGACGCCGACGTGGTGCTGGACCTGCACTGCGACTTCGAATCAATCATGCTGCTTTATGCCATGCCGCAACACTGGCCACGCTTGCGCTCATTGGCCGCACGCCTGGGCGCCGGTGCCGCCCTGCTGGCTGAAGATGCTGGCGGCAGCGCCTTCGATGAAGCCTGTGCGATCCCTTGGTTACGCCTGGCCGAGCTGTTTCCCGAAGCGGCTATCCCGATGGCGTGCGTGGCCACGACCATCGAATTGCGTGGCATGGCCGACACCGAGCGCGAGCAATGTGTCGACAGCGCCGAGGCCATTCTCGGCTATCTAGCCGAACAAGGCCTGATCAGCGGGGACTGGCCCCTGGCCCCGATATCCGCTTGTGAAGCAACGCCATTCGCCGGGACGCAATACGCCTACGCGCCGCACCCTGGTGTGGTGAGTTTCCTGCAACCGCTGGGCGCCCGGGTCAAGGTTGGCGATCCACTGTTTGAAGTGCTTGACCCGCTGAACGATCGCCACAGCATCGTGCGCGCCAGCACCGACGGCATCCTTTATGCCCGCGAACGTCTGCGTTTTGCCCAACCCGGTTTGTGGCTGGCCAAAGTCGCCGGCACCCGCCTGATTCGCCAGGGCCGCTTACTCAGCGACTGACACCAGAGAGTGAACAGAATGTACAAACTTGAAATACAGAATCTGCACAAAAGCTACGGCGCCCACGAAGTGCTCAAGGGCGTATCCCTGGAAGCGAAAGCGGGCGACGTCATCAGCATCATCGGTTCCAGCGGCTCAGGCAAAAGCACCTTCCTGCGCTGCATCAACCTGCTGGAACAGCCGAACGCGGGCAACATCGTGCTCAATGGCGAGCAGCTCAAACTGGTGAACAACAAACTCGGCGGCCTGAAGGCTGCCGAACCCCGGCAGTTGCAGCGCATGCGTTCGCGACTGTCGATGGTGTTTCAGCACTTCAATCTCTGGTCGCACATGAGTGCCCTTGAAAACGTCATGGAAGCCCCGGTGCATGTGCAGGGGCTGGGCAAGAAAGAAGCGCGGGAAAAGGCCGAGCATTACTTGAACAAAGTCGGCGTGGCGCACCGCATGAACGCGTGGCCGGCGCATATGTCGGGTGGCGAGCAGCAGCGCGTGGCGATAGCGCGTGCGCTGGCCATGGAACCGGAAGTGATGCTGTTCGATGAACCGACGTCGGCACTCGACCCCGAGCTGGTCGGCGAAGTGCTGAAGGTCATGCAGGACCTCGCTCAGGAAGGACGCACCATGGTGGTGGTGACCCACGAAATGGGTTTTGCCCGGGAAGTCTCCAATCAACTGGTGTTCCTGCATAAGGGCTTGGTCGAAGAGCGCGGTGATCCGCGTGAGGTGCTGGTAAAACCACAGTCCGAACGGCTGCAACAGTTTTTGGCCGGCAGCTTGAAGTAATCCGCGCGTTTGCGTCACCGACCCTCGCCCTTGCGCTGCACGTCGAGGGTCGGCTTCGGATACACTCGCGCCAACCTCATGCCAGGCCTTCTCTAATTCTCAGGAAATGTTGAGCCGGATATGCCGACCCCATCGAAAGACACCACGGTCTATGCCGCGCCGGTCATGCGCAAACTGGCGGAAACCGTCTCCGAGTTGCCGCCGTCATTGCGCAAAGTGGCCGACTTCATTCTGCGCCACCCGCTGAAGGCGGCGACGCTGACCATTGAAGAGATGGCTCACGTCACGTCCACCTCACCCGCAGCGGTAAACCGCCTGGCCAAAGCCCTGAACCTCGGCGGCTACACCGGCATGAAGGCCGAGCTGGTGGCGACGTTGCAGCAAATGGTCTCGCCCGTCGACAAGCTGCGCAACGAACTGGCGCATCGCCCCGACGGCGCGTTTGGGCTGCAGGAACAAATCCAGAGCGCCACCAGTAACCTGGCGACGGCGGCGACCAACAACCATGAAGACACGTTTGAAGCGTTCGTCACCAGCCTGATCAACGCACGCAAAATCTACATTCTTGGTTTTGGCAACAGCGTCTATTTTGCCGGCCTCGCCGCCTCGACGCTGATGCCGTTCTGTGCGGACGCCACCGCGATCAGCATGGAGGGTGGTAACGAAAACGCCGCTTACCGTCTGGCCGCCATTACCGACCAGGACGTCTTGCTGGCGATTGCCCTGCCGCGTTACTCGCTCGACACCCTGCAACTCGCCCGTTTCGCCCATGAACGCGGGGCCAAGGTGCTGGCAATCACCGATTCGCCTGCGTCGCCGCTGACCAGCGTTGCCGATCACGTTCTGTTCGCCCCGGCCGATCACCCGGTCATGACCAGTTCCAACATCGCCGTACTTGCCTTGATCGAAGGGTTGGTCGCTGGGGTGATGGCGCGCAACAAGGAAGCCGTCAAACTGGCGACCGAGTTGACCGAAAGCGTCATGGCTTACCTGCACATCCCCGGCAGCACTAAATCACCCAAAGCCACCAAGCCACGCTGAGCAGTGATCGGCTCAGCGGCTTGATGCCCGGCCGGTTTTACGCGCGAGGGTCTGACTGGGAAGCTCTTTGAACAACGCTCGGTAGCTGCTGGAAAACCGCCCCAAATGCCAGAACGACCACTGCATCGCCACTTCGGCCACGGTGGTTTCCATAGGCGAGCGATTCAGCAGTTCGCGGTGGGCGCTGTTGAGTCGGCGCAGACGCAGCCAATGGGTCGGCGTCATGCCGGTGTACGCCTTGAACGCGTGCTGCAACTGACGCAATGACACCCCGGCAACCCGGGAAAGCTCCAGCAGGTTCAGGGTTTCTTCCGGGGAATCGGCCGCCCATTCACCAATGCGCTTCATCACCGCCCGTTCTTCAGCGCGGCGCTGCAAACCGCCGCGATCCAGGCAGACCGAGGCGTTGTCGAGGATGTACAGGCAGTCTTCCAGCAACTGCTGGGTCAAGGCCTCTTTGCTCGGCGGATCGAGGGTTTGCGCCAACCGGGTCAACGTTCCGCTCAGCCAGCGACTGAACAGCGCGTTCTGCCCCGAGTTCAGCGGCGCCATGAACAAACCTTCGAGCCTGGCGACATTCAGACCGTGACGCTGAACGAACTCCGGCCCGAACACCACGGCGATTTCCTGGTAGTTCTCCGGCGTGATCCAGATGTTGCGGCTTTCTTCATTCAGCACGTACAGCGCGTTGTCACTGCGATCGAAACAGAATGCCAGTGCACCCTCGGGCGCGCTGAAATTCTGCTCGACCCGGGTGTTCATGTGTTCTTCGTAAATCTCGACGCCCTGCAGGTCGAGGTAACGCACCCGCCCGGCGAAATGCCCCGGCGACATCTGCTGGTAATGCTGGACCCAACCCGGGGTGGCGCGGATTTGCTCGGCGACATCGGCGGTATCGAACGCTTGGACCTGTAATGGATTGCACGCTGTCATGGGTGACCTTACGCACTCGTTTGGTGCGTTTTGGTGCTGCTGAAAGTGGATAGATGGAACGTCAAGGCTCGCCCAAGATAGTCGTCAACGCGTCCCAGGGGAAGTGTGTGGCGGATGAAACCACCCTCCCCGGCGTTAATAAAACCAATAACGAGGTCTTTATGAATGTCCCTTTCGATCAGCTGCTCACGTGGCTGAAAGATCACAAGATTACCGAAGTCGAGTGTGTCGTCAGCGACCTGACCGGCATTGCACGCGGCAAAATTGCGCCCACCAACAAGTTCCTGCATGAGCGAGGCATGCGCCTGCCGGAAAGTGTGCTGTTGCAAACGGTAACCGGGGACTTTGTCGACGATGACATCTACTACGACCTGCTCGACCCGGCCGACATCGACATGGTGTGCAAGCCGGTTTCCGATGCGGTGTACGTGATTCCATGGGCCATCGAGCCCACCGCAATCGTGATCCACGACACCTTCGACAAGTTCGGCAACCCGATCGAACTGTCGCCGCGCAACGTGCTGAAGAAAGTCTTGCAGTTGTACACCGACAAAGGCTGGAAGCCGATTGTCGCTCCGGAAATGGAGTTTTACCTGACCCAGCGCTGCGAAGACCCGGACTTGCCGCTCAAGGCGCCGATGGGCCGTTCGGGCCGTGCGGAAAGTGGGCGTCAGTCGTTTTCCATCGACGCCGCCAACGAATTCGACCCGCTGTTTGAAGACGTCTACGACTGGTGCGAATTGCAAGGCCTGGACCTCGACACGCTGATCCACGAAGACGGCCCGGCGCAGATGGAAATCAACTTCCGCCATGGCGACGCGCTGGACCTGGCCGATCAGATCACGGTGTTCAAACGCACGATGCGCGAGGCAGCGCTCAAGCACAATGTTGCAGCGACGTTCATGGCCAAGCCGATTGGCGACGAGCCGGGCAGCGCCATGCACATTCACCAGAGTGTGGTGGACATCGCCACCGGCCAGCCGATCTTCGCCAATGCCGACGGGCAGATGAGCGAGCTGTTCCTGCATTACATCGGCGGCCTGCAGAAATACATCCCCAAAGTGCTGCCGATGTTTGCGCCCAACGTGAACTCGTTCCGCCGTTTCCTGCCGGACACCTCGGCACCGGTGAACGTCGAGTGGGGTGAGGAAAACCGTACCGTGGGCCTGCGTGTGCCGACCTCCAGCCCCGAGGCGATGCGCGTGGAAAACCGTTTGCCCGGCGCCGATGCCAACCCGTATCTGGCCATCGCCGCCAGCCTGCTGTGCGGTTACCTCGGCATGGTCGAGCGCATCGAGCCGAGCGCTGCGGTACAGGGCCGGGCCTACGAACGACGGAACCTGCGCCTGCCGATCACCATCGAAGACGCGCTGACGCAGATGGAAGAATGCGAAACCATCGAGCGTTATCTGGGCAGCAAGTTTGTCCGCGGTTATGTCGCGGTCAAGCGAGCGGAGCACGAGAACTTCAAGCGCGTGATCAGCTCGTGGGAGCGGGAGTTTTTGCTTCTTAGTGTCTGAAAACCACACGAGATCACACATTCGTGTAGGAGCGAGGCTTGCCCGCGAAGAGTCCAGCACATTCAACATCGCCGTTGGCTGGCAGTCCGCCTTCGCGGGCAAGCCTCGCTCCTACAAGAATCCAACAACTCCAAGAGGTGTCGATATGCGTCTATTGAAATCCGTGGTCCCGGTCGCGCTGGCCCTGCTATTCAGCGCTGTTGCTCAGGCTCAACCACAGGTCAGCGTCTACAACTGGACCGATTACATCGGCGAAACCACCCTCGCCGACTTCCAGGCCAAATCCGGAATCAAGGTGATCTACGACGTTTTCGATTCCAACGAAACCCTGGAGGGCAAACTGCTCGCCGGTCGTACCGGGTATGACGTGGTGGTGCCGTCCAACCACTTCCTCGCGCGCCAGGTGAAGGCCGGCGCGTTCCTCAAGCTGGATCGCGCACAGCTGCCGAACTCCAAGAACCTTGACCCGAAACTGCTGGCGCTACTGGAGAAAAACGATCCGGGCAACGAGCATTCGGTGCCTTACCTGTGGGGCACCAATGGCATCGGCTACAACGTCGACAAGGTCAAACAAGTGCTGGGCATCGATCACATCGACTCCTGGGCCGTGCTGTTCGAACCGGAAAATATCAAGAAGCTCAGCCAGTGCGGCGTGTCGATGATGGACTCGGCGGATGAAGTCTTCCCCGCGATCCTCAATTACATGGGCATGGACCCGCGCAGCGAAAATCCCGAGGACTACAAGAAGGCCGAAGCCAAGTTGCTGAGCATCCGGCCTTACATCACTTACTTCCACTCATCCAAGTACGTGTCGGACCTGGCCAACGGCGACATCTGCGTGGCGTTCGGTTATTCCGGCGACGTGTTCCAGGCTGCCAACCGCGCCAAGGAAGCCAAGAACGGCGTGAACATCGCCTACGCGATTCCGAAGGAAGGCAGCAACCTGTGGTTCGATTTGCTGGCGATTCCTGCCGACGCCAGCAACACGAAAGAGGCGCACGCCTTCATCAACTACCTGCTCGACCCACAAGTGATCGCCAAGGTCAGCGCCTCGGTCGGTTACGCCAACCCCAACCCGGCCGCCAAGCAATTCATGGACCCTGAGTTGGTGAACAATCCCGAGGTTTACCCGCCTCAGGAAGTGCTCGACAAACTCTACATCTCGACCACCCCGCCCCAGGCGATCATGCGGCTGATGACCCGTTCCTGGAGCAAAGTGAAGTCCAACAAATGAATCAGTACAACCTCGAACATGCACGTTCATATTACGCGGCATCGGCCCATACGCTGACGCCCTTCCCTACGCTGGAAGAGGACCTTGTCGCCGATGTCTGCGTGATCGGCGGCGGGTTTACCGGGGTCAACACGGCCATCGAACTGGCCCAGCGCGGGCTCTCGGTGATTTTGTTGGAAGCCCGGCGGATCGGCTGGGGCGCCAGCGGGCGCAACGGTGGCCAGTTGATCCGCGGCATTGGCCATGACGTCAGCGGTTTCGCCCGGCACATCGGTGTAGAAGGCGTGCGTTACCTGGAGCGCGCGGGGACCGAATCGGTCGAGCTGGTGGGCAAGCGCATCCGCGAGCACGGCATCGATTGCGACCTGCGCTGGGGTTTTTGCGAACTGGCCAACACCAAGGCACAGTTCGCGGCGTTCAAGGCTGAGCAGGAAGGCCTTGTCGAGTCGGGTTACGCCCATGAAACGCGATTGGTCGGGCCGGAGCAGATCCGTGAACACGTAGTGAATTCAGGCGTGTATGCCGGTGGCCTGGTGGACATGGGTTCGGGACATTTGCACCCGCTCAATCTGGTGCTCGGCGAAGCGCGACTGGCGCGATCGCTTGGGGTGCAGATCTTCGAACAGAGCCCGGTGCTGGAGTTGATTCATGGCAATACCGTGCAGGTGCGTTGTGCCGGGGGCACGGTGCGCGCCGGCAGCCTGGTGCTGGCGTGTAACGCGCACCTGGACGAACTCGAACCGAAGCTCAGCGGCAAGGTGCTTCCGGCGGGCAGCTACATCATCGCCACCGAGCCGTTGGCGCCTGACGTCGCAACGCAGTTGATCCCGCAGAACCTGGCACTGTGCGACCAGAAAGTCGGCCTGGATTACTACCGGCTTTCGGCGGACCGGCGTTTGCTGTTCGGCGGTGCCTGCCATTATTCCGGGCGTGATCCGGCAGACATCGCCGCCTACATGCGCCCGCAAATGCTCAAGGTGTTCCCGCAACTGGCCGATGTGCGCATTGATTATCAATGGGGCGGCAAGATTGGTATCACCGCCAATCGCTTCCCGCAGGTCGGGCGCTTGAGTCAGCATCCGAACGTGTTCTACGCACAGGGTTATTCCGGTCACGGCCTGAACGTGACCCATTGGTGCGCCAAACTGCTGGGCGAAGCGATTCATGCCGGGCACAGCCAAGGCTTTGACGTATTCAGCGCCGTGCCCCACATGACCTTCCCCGGCGGCCCGAAGCTGCGCTCACCGCTGCTGGCCCTCGGCATGTTCTGGTATCGCCTGCGCGAAATCCTCGGCTAAAACACCCACCCCTTGCTGGCGATGGCGCCCTCAACATATCCGCAGCCTCAAGGCCCAATCGCCAGCAAGCCGGCTCCTACAATGGCCGTGCGCAGCCGATCCGACGGGAAAACACCAAACCCTGTAGGAGCCAGCTTGCTGGCGATGACGCCCGCAATATCACCGCAAACCTCAAGGTCCGATCGCCGGCAAGCCGGCTCCTACAATGGCCGTGCGCAGCCGATCCACCGGGCAAACACTAAACCCTGTAGGAGCCGGCTTGCTGGCGATGGCGGCCGCAAGATCAGTGCAGGACTCGAGGCCCGATCACCAGCAAGTCAGCTTTAAGTCCGCCTTTTAATTTGCTCAATCGCAAGGCACTTCTATATTGAGGATGTGCTCTGACTTTCCTGCCTCCTGGCGAGTGCGGCCTATGGCTACGACTGACCAACTGATCATCTGCGAGCACTGCGACTGCGTGTATCAAAAAGTCACGCTCGCCAAACATCAGAAAACCCTCTGTACGCGCTGCGGCGGCGTGCTTCAGCGCTATAACGGCCTGACGGTGGAGCAGCGGCTGGCGCTGACCGTCACCGCGCTGATGCTGTGGATTTTCGCCAATTTCTACCCGGTCATGAGCATCAGCCTGCAAGGCCTGAAAAACAGCGCGACGCTGTGGGATTCGGTACAGGCCCTGAGTCTGGGCCCGATTACCTTCATCGCGATGGTGGCGGCAATCGCCATGATCATCGCGCCGATTTTCCAGTTGCTGCTGCTGATCTGGGTCCTGAGTTTTGCCCTCGCCTCCCGTCGTTCGCCGGGTTTCAGATTCTGTATGCGCTGGCTGGAAACCCTGCGGCCCTGGAGCATGCTGGAAGTCTGCCTGCTGGGGGCGATGGTCGCGGTGATCAAGCTCGCCGGGTTGCTCGACGTCCTGCCTGGTATCGGCCTGTTCGCCCTGGCCATTCTCAGCCTGATGATGATCCGCATCGCCGGGCGCGATGTCCGTGAACTGTGGGATGTCTTATGACTACGCCACCAGTCGCCAGCGAACTCAACCTGTGTCTCTGCCACAGCTGCGGCCTGGCCTGTGACATGACCGGCGACCCCCACGAATGCGAACGCTGCGGTGCGCCGCTGCATCGGCGCAAAACCAACGCCCTGACCCGAACCTGGGCCTACTTGATCACGTCATTGGTGTTTTACATCCCGGCCAATGTGTTGCCGGTGATGAACACCAAAATGGTCGGCAGCGGCGCGGACAGCACAATCATGGGTGGTGTGCTGGATTTCTGGCAGCACGGCGCCTGGGACATCGCCCTGATCATTTTCATTGCCAGCATCGCGGTGCCGGGCATCAAGTTCGTCGCCCTGTCGTTATTGCTGGTGACCGTTCAGCGCGACAGTGATTGGGCGCGCAAGGAGCGCTCAAAAATGTACCGTTTCGTCGAGCTCATCGGTTATTGGTCGATGCTCGACGTGATCGTGGTCGCCCTGGTGGCTTCGTTGGTGAAGTTCCAGGCGCTGGCCGATATCGAACCGCGCGCGGGCATTCTGTTTTTTGGTCTGGTGGTGGTGTTCACCATGCTGTCGGCGATGAGTTTCGACCCACGTCTGATCTGGGATCAGCAACATTCCGAAAACGAGGAGGTCATGGATGAAGTCTCAAGCCGCTGACGGGCCGCAAGCTCCCGGGCAGGCCCCCATCAAGACCCGCCGCTACAGCGTTTCATTGGTGTGGATCGTGCCGATTGTCGCGGTGCTGGTGGGTATTTCGCTGGTGGTTCACAGCATTTTGCAGGAAGGACCGACCATCACCGTCACGTTCAAGACCGGTAGCGGCCTGACCGCCAACAAGACCGAGGTCAAATACCGCAACGTGGTGATCGGGCATGTCTCCGACGTGGAATTGAGCGGCGACCAGAAAAGCGTCAACGCCACCATCAAACTGTCCAAGCAGGCGGAAAGTTTCACCCGCGAAGACTCGCAATTCTGGGTGGTACGGCCCCGCATCGGTGCTGGCGGCGTGTCGGGCATCGATACACTGCTGTCCGGGGACTACATTGGCGCCGACATCGGCCAGGCCAATGCCCGGTCGAAGAATTTTACCGGGCTGGAAAATCCGCCCCCCATTACCTATGGCGAACCCGGAAAGCGCTTTACGCTGCACACCCAGGACCTGGGCTCGCTCGACATTGGTTCCCCGGTCTACTACCGCAAAATTCCGGTCGGCCAAGTGGTCGCCTATGCCCTGGATGCCGACGGCAAAGGGGTGAACCTCGAAGTCTTCATCCATTCGCCCAACGATGCCTTCGTCACCGATAACACCCGGTTCTGGAATGCCAGCGGCATCGATGTCAATGTCGGCGCCAACGGTTTTTCGGTGAAGACCGAGTCGCTCTCGTCCATATTGGTGGGCGGCATCGCGTTCAGGGCGCCGGAATACAGCCCCAACGATAAACCGGCGCTAGAGGACAAAGGCTTCGAGCTGTTCGAAGACCAGCAAACCGCCCTCGCCCCGCCCAGCGGCAAGGCGCAGTTCCTGAGTTTGCGTTTCGACCAGGCATTGCGCGGGTTGAAAGTCGGTGCGCCGGTGGAGTTCCTTGGCATCGAGTTCGGCAGGGTTGTGTCGGTCAATCTGGATTTCGACCCGAAAAAACGCAGCTTTCCGGTCAACGTCGGCATCGTGATCTACCCGCAACGGCTCGGCCAGGCCCACGCCAGAATGCTTGAAGCGTTGAAGCATGACCCCAATGACGAAGCCGCCGGCGTACGGTTGATGGGCAGCTTCATCGAAAACGGTCTGCGGGCCCAGGCCCGCAGCGGCAATCTGTTGACCGGCCAGTTGTACATCGCACTCGACTTCTATCCCAAAGCGGAGAAAGTCGTGTTCGACCCGACCGCCCGCCCTGTCAGCATTCCCACCATTCCTGGCAGCCTCGAACAGTTGCAGGAAAAACTCGAAGGCATGGTCACCAAGATCAACCAACTGCCCATCGAGCGCATCGCCGGCAACCTCGACAGCAACCTCGTAGAGCTGCGCAAGGGCCTCGCGCAATTCAACGCCAAGACCCTGCCTGGCGTGCAAACCACCCTGGCAGACGTCAGCAAAACCCTGCAATCGGCCAGCTCGACCCTTGCCGAAGACTCGCCGCAACGCGAGCAATTGACCCAGACCCTGGAAGAACTCGGGCGCATGTCGCGCTCCCTGCGTGAGCTCTCGGATTACCTGGGCCGGCATCCAGAGTCGCTGATTCGCGGTCGTCCCAATAACGCAGCACCGACGGACCTACAGGGCCCACCGCGCAACTGACCACAGGAGCAACACCCATGGCTTTTTCGCTGAAGATTACCTTGGTCACTGCGTGTCTACTGCTCGCCGCCTGCCGCAGTGACCCGATTCAGTTCCACACCCTGACCCCGGCACAATTGAGCGGCACCGCACGAGGCAACGGTGGGGAAATCCAGATCGAAAGCCTCAGCGTACCGGCCCAGGTCGATCGTCCGCAGATCGTCATTCGTCAGGGCAACAGCGGCGTGGCAATTCTCGAAACCCAATGGTGGGCTGCGAGTCTGGTGGACGAGTTGCGCAGTGCTCTGGTGGATCAACTGGCCAACAGCAGTCCGAAGCGAAGAGTGTCAGTACGCCTGGAGGTGCAACGCTTCGACTCGATTCCCGGGCAGTACGGTTTGATCGACGTCAAATGGCGCCTGCGCAATCCCGGCGAAGGCGATAACACGCTGATTACGTGCCGCAGCACCTTGCAGACGCCTTCAGGCCCCTCCATTGATGACTTGGTGGTGGCCCAGCAAAACAACGTCAAACGCCTGGCCGCGTTGATCAGCCAGGCAGCAACCACTGCGCAGCGAGGCTGTCCGTCTGCCAACTGACACCGATACAGAACGCCCGATATGGTTTTCCCTCGATGGCAAAGCACGTAGGATGCCGGCCAACCACCGAGGCTGACCGATGTTCCATTCAGGCACTTTTCAGGGTTCCAGCGTCAGAATCCTGATTTATCTTCTGTTCACGATCCAGCTCATCTCCATGGGTGCGATGGAAATGAGCGGCCCGTTCTGGCCGGTCTACCTGCGCGGACTGACTACGTCGGAATCGCTGTTCAGTTTCGCCAGCATCGCCGTGTACGTCGGCCCGATGCTGGGCATCATGCTGACCAGTGCCTTCTGGGGCCGAATCGGCGACCGTTATGGTCACAAGTTGATGATGATTCGTGCCTTGGCCGGTTTGTCGTTGACTCAGTTGGGGTTGGCACTGTGCAGTGATATCTGGGTGATTCTGCTGCTGCGCTTCCTGCAAGGCGCCTTTGCCGGGTATATCGCGCCAGCCCAGGCTTACGGGGTCAGTATCGAGGCGCCCTCACGGCGGGCCCGCCTGTTTGCGATCCTGCAAATCTCCACCAACGTCGGCTCGTTGCTCGGGGCAGTGGTCGGCGGTCTGATTCTCGATTACGCGACTTTTTTCTGGATCAATCTCATCGCTTCGGCGCTCTGCGCGGTGTGCACCGTGGTGGCGGCCGTGACGTTGCCGGATGTGCCGCCCGTGAAAAAAACGCCGGTGGTGGATGCGGCGCCGCAGCCGACTCGAGCCCGCGGCGTGTGGCAGGGTTCACCCCTGATGTCGCTGCTGGGCGTAATGGGCATTCTGCTGTTGGCGCGGATGCTGCCGCAGACATCATTTTCGTTGTACGTCAGCTCGGTGTTTGAGGTCGGCAATTCGGTCACGGGCCTGTGTTACGGCTTGCTGGCACTGGGCTTCATCCTTTCGGCGACACGCTGGGCGCGCTACTTCGAACACCGGACGCAACAGCAAACCCTGCAGCGAATGTCCTGGGTTGTCATCGGCTGCATCGGCCTGACCGGCGTCGCCGGCCTTACCCGAAACCCGGCCGTGTTTGTCATGGCCTACTTCCTGTGGGGCGTGCTGCTCGGCGCCACGACGCCGGTGCTGATGGCGCTGATTTCCAAGACGGTCGACAGTTCACAACAGGGTTACGTACTGGGTGTGGCTCAGAGCACGGCGCAACTGGCCTCCATCGCAGGTATTTCCCTGGGCGGTTTGCTCAGCCAGGTCTACGGCCTGCAATACACCTATCTGATCGTTTGCCTCGCCTACGCAATGGCCTTGGTGCTCATTGTCGCCTTGCGTTATCGATCAGTACTGTTGCAACCGGACGAAGCGCCACGCTGCGACTGATCAGCCTCCCCCTTGCGCCGCAGGGGTGCAGTCACTTAGGATTGGGAATACTTCTCAATCGCTAAAAATTATCATCCATGAGCGATACCCTGCCCGCGACTCATCACAATCATCTGCGCGCGATCGAGGCCCTCTATA
This sequence comes from Pseudomonas sp. BF-B-15, assembly GCF_019946675.1. NCBI lineage: Bacteria > Pseudomonadati > Pseudomonadota > Gammaproteobacteria > Pseudomonadales > Pseudomonadaceae > Pseudomonas > Pseudomonas sp. BF-B-15. The sequence goes on along the minus strand of NZ_JAGYFZ010000001.1, from coordinate 34,141 downwards.
CCGGCCATCACGGCTGGTTGTACGCCACGCTGCGCAAAAAACTGGGCAACGCCATGGATGCGGCGGACCTGGCGCAAGACACCTTCACACGCATACTGGCTTCCAGGGTCGCGGTCATTGAACAACCCCGGGCCTACCTGAGCTGTGTGGCCAAGGGCATTCTGGTCAATTGGTATCAGCGCAAGGCGCTTGAACGCGCCTATCTGGATGCCCTCGCGCTGTTGCCTGCCCCTGAAGCGCCCTCGCCCGAATTGCGTTTCATCGTGCTGGAAACCCTGCACGAAATCGACGCGATGCTCGACGCCCTGCCGCCGCTGGTCAAACGCGCATTCCTGCTGTCGCAGATCAGCGGGCTGAAATACGACGACATCGCCACGCAACTGGACGTGTCGCTGATCACCGTGAAGCGCTACATGAAACAGGCCTTCGTTCAATGCCTGATGCTGGTGGAATGAATGTCGATCTACGCCACGCCCACTCAGATTGATCCACAAGTACTCGATGAAGCGGCCGAGTGGCTGATGCGCATCAGCGAAGGCGACCTTGACGATACCGAGCGCGCCGAGTGGGAATGCTGGCGCGTCAGCAGCCCTGAACGCAGCCGCGCCTGGGGCCGGGCCCAACTGCTGCAAAGCAAGCTGGGCGGCCTGCCCCCGTCATTGGCGATGTCGGCGCTGGATCGCCCGAGCAATCCCGAACGCCGCGTGGCCCTCGGCAAACTGGCGATGATACTGGCCGTGTTGCCCGCCGGTTGGGGCAGTTGGAAGCTGGTTGAATCCCAGCAATGGTCGGCCGACTACCGGACCGCCGTGGGCCAGCAACGCGAGTTGACGCTGGCCGATGGCTCGCGCATTACACTCAACACCGATTCGGCGATCGATGTGCTGTTCGACGCCCGTCAACGGCTGATCAATTTGCGTGAAGGTGAAATCCTGGTGCAGACCGCACCGGATGTAGCCCCCCAGTCCCGACCGTTTCTGGTGACCACCCGTCAGGGGCGAATGCAGGCATTGGGCACGCGGTTTACGGTGCGCGAACTGCAAACCCGCACTCAGCTCGCGGTACTGGACGGCGCTGTCAGGGTTGAACTGCCCGGTGGCAACGGCGTAACGCCCTTGATCGTCAATGCCGGGCAACGCACCGACTTTTCATCGCAGGCTTTCGGCCTGTTGAACCCGGTGGACCGCTCCGTCAGCGCCTGGACTCAAGGCATGCTGATGGCCGACAACATGCGTCTGGCCGACTTCATCGCGGAACTGGCGCGTTATCGCAAAGGCTTCGTGCGTTGTGATCCGGCGATTGCCGATCTGCGCATTTCTGGCGCGTTCCCCATCAGCGATACCCAACGCACCTTGAACATGCTGGTGCAAACCTACCCGGTGCTCGCAACCGGCCACTTGAGCGGTTATTGGGTGACGCTCTCCCCCGCCTGAACCTCGCGCAAAAAAAAATGGCTGAGCGGGTGATACTTTTTTTGATCTCGACTGGCAAGGAAAGGAAGAACTTCTCAACCTCGTCGAAAGGGTCATCACTCCATGTTCGTTGCACGCCCTCTGCGTTCGGATCGCTCACTCAAGCTGGCTATCCGCAGCGCGTTGCTAAGCCTTGCCCTGACCGGCGTCGCCTGCCCCGTTGCCCTTGCCGCGCCAGCGTCACTGGATGCCACTGCGACCCGCGCCTATAGCATTGCCCCCGGCCCGCTGGGGGCAACCTTGTCGAAGTTCGCGGTGGACGCCGGCATTGCGCTGTCATTCCAGCCATCAATGACCGAGGGCCTGATGAGTCCGGGGCTTTCCGGCACTTACTCGACCCAGGAAGCGATCACCCGACTGTTGTCCGGCAGCGGCCTGCAAATAGTGCCGCGCACTGATGGCAGCTACACCCTGGCGCCGATCCCGGCCAACAGCGAGGGGGATCTGACCCTTGCCGAAACCACGATCAACGGCACCGACGGTCGCAAGGGCAGCTTGCCGCCAGCCTACCCGGGCGGTCAGGTCGCCCGTGGCGGGCGTCTCGGCATGCTGGGCAACAAGGACGTGATGGACGCGCCGTTCAGCGTCAGCAACTACACCTCGACATTAATGAAAGATCAGCAGGCCGTGACAGTGGCCGATGTGCTGGAGCGCGACTCCTCGGTACGCTCCACTGGCCAGACCGGCGGCATTGTCGATTCCTTCTTCATTCGCGGTTTCCCGGTGGGCGAAGGCAACCTCGGGGAACTGGCGTTCGACGGGGTGTACGGCGTTGCGCCCAACTACCGGGTCTTCACCGAATACGCCGAGCGTATCGAAGTGATCAAGGGCCCCGGCGCCCTGCTGTACGGCATGTCGCCGAACAGTGGTGTCGGTGGCGTGATCAACGTAGTCCCCAAGCGTTCTCTCGATGAGGACCTGACCCGTTTCACCGCCAGCTACGCCATGGATTCGCAGATCGGCGGCCACGTCGATGTCAGCCGGCGCTTCGGCGAAGAACGCCGCTTCGGTGTGCGCGTCAACGGCAGCACCCAGCAAGGTGACACGGCCATCGACGATCAATCCCGGGACGTCGACATCGGCGCCATCTCCCTGGATTATCAGGGTGATCGCCTGCGAACCACCCTGGACCTGATCAGCCAGAAAGAACAATTCGACGCCGCGTCCCGTCCGTTCCTCATCGCCTCGGGCGTGGAGATTCCCTCCGCCGCCAACGGCCGCACCAACGTGAGCCAGGACTGGGGGTGGGCCGAAACCCGCGATAAATCGGCCCTGCTCGGTGCCGAGTACGACCTCAACGACGCCTTGACCGTGTTCGCCCACGCCGGTGGCGGCCGGTCGGACGTGAAGCGGATGTCTGATCAGACCCCGACCATTCTCAACAACGCGGGTGACACCTCTTCAATCCCGGGCTACTACAAGTTCGAAGTCGAGCGCTACACCGTCGACGCCGGTGCCCGCCTGCGCTTCGACACCGGTCCGATCAGCCACAGCACCACGTTGCAGGTCACCCGTTATCGCGACGAACTGAAACGCGGCATCATTTCCGGCCCGGCCGTGCTGTCGAACATGTACCACCCGATCGACCGTCCGAAACCGTCCATTGCCGAACCGGATGCCCTCAAAGTCTCCGAGACAGAACTGTCGGGCGTGGCGTTGGCCGACACCCTTTCGGTACTGGATGAGCGCTTGCAGGTCACTGTCGGCCTGCGCAAGCAGAACATCGAATCCGATAACTTCAATGCGGCCGGCGCCGTCACCACGTCGTACGACGAAAGCGAAACCACGCCGCTGTTCGGGGTGGTGGTCAAGCCCTGGGACCACGTGTCGTTCTACTACAACTACATCGAAGGCCTGAGCAAGGGCGACATTGCCCCGGCCACTGCGTCGAACTCCGGCGAGATCTTCGCGCCATACATTTCCCGCCAGCAGGAAGTCGGGGTCAAGGTCGACTACGGCACCTTCACCTCCACGCTCAGCCTGTTCCAGATCAAGAAACCCAGCGGCGAGCTGGCCTCCGGTGTGTTCTCGGTACAAGGTGAACAGCGCAACCGGGGCGTGGAGTTGAACGTGTTTGGCGAGATCGCCCAAGGCACTCGCCTGCTCGGTGGCGTCACCGTCCTCGACGCTGAACTGACCAAGACCGGAACCGTTGCCAATCGCGGCAACAAACCGGTGGGCGTGCCCGAGGTCCAGGCCAACTTGTGGGCCGAGTGGGATACGCCGTGGATCGAAGGTTTGACGCTGACCAGCGGCGCGATCTACACCGGCAGCCAATACGTTAACCAGGCCAACACCCAGGAACTCGACCCATGGACCCGCTTCGATGTTGGCGCACGTTACGCCACGCGCATCGCGGAGCGTCCGACCACGTTCCGGGCCACGGTGCAGAACGTTTTCGACCGTGAGTACTGGTCCGGTGTCGCGTCCTATGGCGCCTTCTCACAAGGTTCGCCGCGCACCCTGCAACTGTCGGCCACCGTCGACTTCTGAAACGTTCAGCCCCGGGCAACGGCCTGAGCCGTTGCCCGGTCTGGCTACCTGTAAAGGTTTCAACCATGGCATCTGTTCATCCTCGCCGCCACGCCTTCGCGGCCCTGCTATTGGCGGGACTGCTGGGCGTGGTGTGGTTTTCCCTGGCGCCGCGCACCGCGCTCGCGGCGAATCCGGATCCCGCCGCCGTCACGGTCACTGACCTGCTGGGCCGCAAGGTCAAGGTTCACCTCCCGGTCAGACGGGTGATTCTCGGCGAGGGGCGGCAGTTGTACCTGGTCGCCGCGCTGGATACGCAAAACCCCATCGAGCGCATCGTCGGTTGGCGCAAGGATTTGATTCAGTCCGACCCGGACACTTACGGCGCCTACCTGCGCAAGTTCCCCGACATCGCCAGGATTCCCACCTTCGGCGGCTTTGAGGACGGCACCTTCGACATCGAGCAAGCGATCTCGCAACAACCGGACGTCATCGTCCTGAACATCGAAGCGCAACACGCCACCGAAGATGCGCGTTACATCGAGAAGCTCGACGCGCTGGGGATCCCGGTGGTCTACGTCGATTTTCGCAACAACCCGATGCAAAACACCGAGCCGACCATGCGCCTGTTCGGCCAGTTGTTTGGCAAGGAAGAGCGCGCCGAGGCGTTTATCGATTTTCGCAAACAACAGATCCGTCGTGTCACCGACGTCATTGAGGCCAAACACCCCGCGCGGCCCACGGTGTTCATCGAGCGAATCGGTGGGTACACCGACGATTGTTGCCTGAGTTTCGGCAACGAGAATTTCGGCCTGTTTGTCGACATGGCCGGTGGCAACAACATCGCCAAGAACATCATTGTGAACACCTTTGGCCAGTTGAACCCCGAACAGGTGATCGTCGCCAACCCGGACCAAGTGGTCGTCACCAGCGCCAACTGGCAAGCCTTTGCGCCCGGCGGTCGCTGGGTGGGCGTCGGACCGGGGGCGGACCTGGCACAAGCGCGACACAAACTGGCCTGGTACACCCAACGCCCGGCCTACGCAGGTATCAAGGCGCAGAACGATCAAGCGTTTCATGCCATCTGGCATCAGTTCTACAACAGCCCCTACCAGTTTGTGGCCATCCAGCAATTGGCCAAGTGGTTTCATCCGGCGCTGTTTGCCGATCTGGATCCCGACGCCGCGTTTCGCGAACTCCACGAACGCTTCCTGCCCGTGCCCTACCAGGCGGGCTACTTCGTCAGCCTTGATAAAACCGGGGGCAAGCCATGAGTTCGCTAGGTGAAATGCCTATTGCGCAGAGCGTGACGTACCGTCAACGGGTCCTGCGAAAACGGCTGATCCTGGTGGCGCTGGCGGTGTTGCTGGTGTTCAGCGTGTTGCTCGATCTGGCGCTGGGTCCGGCCAGTTACAGCCTGAAGGAGGTGCTTGGCGCCCTGTTTTCACCGGACACGGCGTCGGCGCAAGTGCGGGTGGTGATGTGGGACATCCGCTTGCCGGTCGCGCTGATGGCGGTTGCGGTCGGCGCGGCGCTGTCGCTGGCCGGTGCGCAGATGCAGACGATCCTCAACAACCCGCTGGCCAGTCCGTTCACCCTGGGCCTTTCTGCCGCCGCCAGTTTTGGCGCGGCAATGGGACTGGCTTTCGGGGTGGCGCTGTTCCCGCTGGCGGCGCAGTACATGGTGCCGCTGAACGCGTTCATCATGGCCATGCTTTGCGCGCTGCTGATCCACTTTCTGAGCATGCGTCGCGGCGTAACCGCCGAAACCATCGTGCTGCTCGGCATTGCCCTGGTGTTTACGTTTAACGCGTTGTTGGCACTGGTGCAGTTTTTTGCCACCGAGCAAGCGGTGGCGGCCGTGGTGTTCTGGACCATGGGCAGCCTGACCAAAGCCACCTGGCCAAAACTCGGGGTGATTTGCGCGGTGATCCTCATCACCCTGCCGATCTTCGCCAAGCGGGCCTGGGCCCTGACGGCCCTGCGCTTAGGCGATGACAAAGCCGCGAGTTTCGGGATCAACGTGCGCAGCCTGCGCTTCCAGACGCTGATCATGGTCAGCCTGCTCGCCTCGTTTCCGGTGGCCTTCGTCGGCACCATCGGTTTTATCGGGCTGGTCGGCCCGCACATCGCCCGGATGCTGATTGGTGAAGATCAACGGTTCTTTTTGCCGGCGTCATTGCTGACCGGAGCGCTGATTCTGTCCGCCAGTTCGGTGGTCAGCAAAACCCTGATCCCTGGCGCGATTTTCCCCATTGGCGTGGTCACTTCGCTGATCGGCGTGCCGTTCTTCATCTCTTTGATCCTTGGCGGGAAGAAAAACACATGGTGAAGCTCCAGCTTGAAAACCTTGGCGCCCGCTATGGCCAGCGCGAGATCATTAGCGGCGTGACTACGGCAACGTTTATCGGTGGCCAGGTGGTCGCGGTGGTCGGGCCCAATGCAGCGGGTAAATCCACCCTGTTCAAACGCATGGCCGGGCTGATCGACGGCCCGGGACAGGTCAACTTGCAGGGCTCGAAAAAGGGGCCGCAGGGCATCAGCTACATGCCTCAGGGCTTGAACGCCAGTGCCCGGTTGACCGTCTATGAGTCCGTGCTGCTGGCCCGCAAACAACTGACGCCGGGGTGGGTCGTTCACGACGACGAGCTGAAACTGGTGGACCAGATTCTCGACGCGCTTGGCATCACCGAACTATCCTTTCGCAACCTCGGCGAACTCAGTGGCGGGCAGCAGCAATTGGTATCGATCGCACAAACGCTGGTGCGCGAACCGGAAATCCTGCTGATGGACGAACCGACCAGCGCGCTGGACATGCATCGGCAGGTTCAAGTGCTGAACTTCATGCGCGCACTGGCACGCAAACGCGAAGTCATTGTATTTATTGCCATCCATGACCTGAATCAAGCGCTACGCTTTGCCGATCAGGTATTGGTGATTGCCAATGGAACGTCCCGGGGGAGCGGGCCCAGCGCTGAAGTGATCACCGAACAGATGCTGCGCGAGGTCTACGAGGTCGAAGCCAGAATCGAGATTTGCAGCCGTGGCCAGCGCCATATCCTGATCGACGACATCGTTTGAATCAGATCGACCGCGCAAGGGGCTGAGTCACTGCTAATCTGAATGAAAATGACATGTATTAACGGTTTATTTAACGTTTTTTTCTCATTGTACCCACTACATTCCAGCGATCCGAAACATGCAAATGATTCGCATTGGTTGAACCGCGAATTCCTGCGCATGACGCCCAAAAAAACAGGAGCTGCCCGAAGCATGAATCGCCATATCCCCTCTTTCCTGAAAAAAGCCCTGCTGGCCACTGCCCTGCTGAGCGCCGGCCACGTCTACGCCGCCGATGCCGACGGTATCGTGGTCTACAACGCCCAGCACGAAAGCCTGACCAAAGCCTGGGTCGAAGGTTTTACCAAGGAAACCGGGATCAAGGTCACGATACGCAATGGCGACGACACGGAAATGGGCAATCAGATCGTGCAGGAAGGCGCGGCCTCCCCGGCTGACGTGTTCCTGACCGAAAACTCCCCGGCCATGGTGCTGGTGGACAACGCCGGGCTGTTTGCGCCAGTGGCGCCGACCACCCTGGAGCAAGTCGACGCAGCCTACCGTCCGGCCCATGGCAAATGGGTCGGGATCGCTGCACGCTCCACGGTGTTTGTCTATAACCCGGGCAAACTGCCCGAAGCCGAATTGCCGAAGTCGCTGATGGACCTCGCCGACGCCAAGTGGAAAGGCCGTTGGGCGGCCTCGCCGGCCGGTGCCGACTTCCAGGCGATTGTCGCCGCCGTGCTGGAGCTCAAGGGCGAAGCCGCCACGCTTGAGTGGCTGAAGGGCATGAAAAACAACTTTACCGCGTACCGGGGCAACAGCTCGGTGCTCAAAGCGGTCAACGCCGGACAAATTGACAGCGGCGTGATTTATCACTATTACCGCTTCGGTGATCAGGCCAAGACCGGCGAGAACAGCAAGAACACCGCCCTGCACTACTTCAAGCACAAAGACCCGGGCGCGTTTGTGAGTATTTCCGGTGGCGGTGTCCTGGCGTCCAGCCAACACAAGGATCAAGCACAGGCGTTCCTGAAATGGGTCACCGGCAAAGACGGCCAGGCGATCCTCAAGACCGGTAACTCCTATGAATACGCTGTAGGCAAGAACGCTGAATCCAACCCCAAACTGGTGCCGCTGCAGCAGCTCGACGCGCCGAAAGTCGACGCCTCGAAACTCGACAGTAAAAAAGCCGTGGAGCTGATGACTCAGGCCGGACTGCTCTAATTGATACCTGAAACATTACCGGCGGGCGTCGCTGAGGCGATTCCCGCAACTTTACGCCGCCGCTCCCGCGGATTGTTCGTGGGTCGCGGCGGTGCGTGGGTGATCGGTTTGTCGGTGCTGGTTTCTCTGCTCGCGCTGCTGCCCATCGCCTTTGTCATCGGCGTGTCCGTACAAACTGGCTGGTCGACCTTGCTGGCACTGGTGTTCCGGCCACGGGTTGGCGAGCTGTTGATCAATACGGTGTTGCTGGTGTTGATCACGATCCCCTTGTGCATCGCGCTGGGCGTGACACTGGCCTGGCTGACCGAGCGCAGCGATCTGCCGGGGCGACGCTGGTGGTCGTTGCTGGCGACCGCGCCGCTGGCGGTCCCGGCATTCGTCCACAGCTATGCCTGGGTCAGCCTGGTGCCGCCGATTCACGGGCTGTTTGCCGGGGTTCTGGTGTCGGTCATCGCCTACTTCCCCTTCCTCTACTTGCCGATCGCGGCGACCTTGCGTCGGCTCGATCCAGCCATTGAAGATGTCGCGCAATCGATGGGGCTCAAGCCCTGGGCCGTGTTTTTTCGCGTCGTGCTGCCGCAGTTGCGCCTGGCCATTTGCGGCGGCGCCTTGCTGGTCGGGCTGCACCTGCTGGCCGAATATGGCCTGTACGCGATGATCCGCTTCGACACCTTCACCACGGCGATATTCGATCAGTTCAAGTCCACCTTCAACGGACCTGCCGCGAACATGCTGGCCAGTGTTCTCGCGCTGTGCTGCCTGGCGATGCTCACCGTTGAATCGACGGCGCGTGGTAATGCGCGTTATGCCCGCGTGGGTTCTGGAAGCGCCCGGGAGCAGCAGCTCGTGCGCCTGAAAAAGGTGCCCACCGTGCTCGCGCTGACCTTGCAAATCGTGACCTGCGCCCTCGCGCTCGGGGTGCCGTTGATCACCTTAGGCAAGTGGCTGATCGCCGGTGGTGTGCACGTCTGGCAGATGGACGACTTGATGCCGGCACTGCAACAGACGCTGCTGCTGGGGATTGCGGGTGCGGCCCTCACCACCTGCGCGGCGATCCCGATTGCCTGGCTGTCGATTCGCTCGCCGGGGCGGCTGCAACGGGTCCTCGAAAGCTGCAACTACATCACCAGCTCATTGCCGGGCATTGTGGTCGCCCTGGCCTTGGTGACCGTCACGGTACATTTCGCCCGGCCGATTTATCAGACCACGATCACCGTGCTGCTGGCGTATCTGCTGATGTTTTTACCCCGTGCGCTGGTCAGCTTGCGGGCCGGCATCGCCCAGGCGCCGGTGGAGCTGGAGAACATCGCGCGCAGTCTCGGTCGCTCGCCCGGCCGCGCACTGTGGCTGATAACCCTGCGCCTCGCCGCGCCCGGTGCAGCCGCGGGTGCCGCGCTGGTGTTTCTGGCGATCACCAATGAATTGACCGCCACCTTGCTGCTCGCGCCGAACGGCACGCGCACGCTGGCGACCGGGTTCTGGGCGTTGACCAGCGAGATCGACTACGCCGCTGCTGCGCCATATGCCTTGCTGATGATCCTGCTGTCACTTCCGTTGACCGGGCTCCTCTATCACCAATCCAAAAAAACGGCTGGCCGATGAACGCTCTTGAACTGCATTCGATCTGCAAATCCTATGGCTCGCAACGCGCCCTGGAAAACATCAGCCTGTCGGTGCCAACGGGCAGCCGCACGGTGATCGTCGGGCCTTCCGGTTCGGGCAAAACCACCTTGTTGCGCATGATCGCCGGTTTCGAGTTTCCGGACTGGGGCCGCCTGACGCTCAACGGCCAGACGTTGGTGGACGACACTCACGAAGTCCCGGCGCACCAACGCCAGATAGGTTATGTCCCGCAGGACGGCGCCTTGTTCCCGCACATGACCGTGGCCGCCAACATCGGTTTCGGCTTGTCGATCAAGGGTGCGCAAAAACAGGAGCGTATCGCTGAACTGATGGACAGCGTGGCACTGGATTCCAGCATGGCCAATCGTTGGCCCCACGAGCTTTCCGGCGGCCAGCAACAACGTGTGGCTCTGGCGCGGGCACTGGCGCAACAGCCACGCCTGATGTTGCTTGATGAGCCGTTTTCCGCGCTCGACACCGGCTTGCGAGCGGCCATGCGCAAACTGGTCGCGCGGTTGCTGGCAGACGCCGGGGTCACCACCATCCTGGTGACCCATGACCAGAGTGAGGCGCTGTCGTTTGCCGATCAACTGGCGGTCATGCGCGATGGCCAACTGGTGCAGTCAGGTCATCCACTGGACCTCTACCGCTACCCCGGTGACGAACAAACCGCGCTGTTCCTCGGCGATGCGGTGGTCATGCCCGCCAGGATCGAGGCTGGCTGGGCGCATTGTGATCTGGGGCGGATCCCGGTCAACAACCATCGCAACAACCGTTGCGCGCAGATCATGCTGCGGCCCGAGCAGCTGCAAGTGGTCGGCATCGTGCCGAGCGCGGTGGAGGCCACTGGGTGCCGCGCGGTGGTGACCGAGCGGGATTTTAGCGGCAATACCTGCACCTTGACCGTGGAACTGGAGTCGCTGCCATCCGCCGAGCAGCCCGGTCGCACACTCATGGTTCGTAGTTCGGGCCTCTACGCGCCACCCACCGGCAGTGCGGTGCACGTCTCGACCATCGGTCACGCCCACGTGTTGAGCGAAGCTTAAAGGTCGAAACGATCCACGGCCCGTCGCCGCTCGTTGTCATCCCGCACGTCGTAGTTGGCGGTTGTCTGGATATTGCTGTGATGGGCGAGTTTCTGCGCGATCGACAGGTCGTGTTCCTCGATCACCCGGGTAATGAACGAGCGGCGAAAATCGTGGGGCATGATCTTCACCCCGACCTGCGCACCGCGCTGGCGGGCGATGTAATAGATCGCGTGCTTGGTGATGCGCTCACGGGTGATGTGGCTGCCACGGCGAATGCGATTGAACAGGAATGGATCATCCACTTCGCCTTCCTTGAGCTGCGAGCGGCGCAGCTCCAGCCAGGCATCCAGTTTGGCGAATGCCCAGGCCGGTGCGTATTTGATCAGTTGCTTGTTGCCTTTGGCAGTCACCCGCAGGCTACGCTCGGTGAAGTCCACCTGATCGAGGTCCAGGTTCACCGATTCCGATTTACGCATGCCCGAGCCATACAGAATCCCGATGATCGCCGCGTCTCGCAAGCCCTGTGGCCGAGGGTCCGCGGCACAGACCGCCATCATTTCCTGAATCAGCGAGCGTCGCAGGTTGCGCCCCTGGGACAGCCGCGTACCGGCAATCCCCTTGACCGAGCGCATTTTCAGCAAGTGTTCCTGGCTGATCAGGCTCATGCGCCACGCTTCGTTCATCACCCCGCGCACAGCGTTGACGTACAGCGACGACGTATTCGGCGCGTAGCCATCCTCACGCAGTGCCGCGACCAGCGCGATCACATCCTCGGGCTGAAGCTCGTGCCAGGGAATTTCCTCGACGTTCATGTCTTCGAAGCCCAGACGGTCGGCGGCATCCTGCAACACATAACGCATGGTCAGTTGGCTGGACGGCGCCAGTCGCGCCAGATACACGGTCATCGGGCTCTTTGCAGCAGTTGAATCAGCAACAGGTAAGTCAATCAAAACAAAACGGCCTTGAGTGGAAACAGATCAATAAAACAACTAAGGATTGAAACATCCTTCATATAAAGCGGAACACTTCTGTAGGACCTTTCTACTAAAAACGCGATGAACGGCAGTAGTCTGAACACGGGCTTAATAGCTGTCAGAAAAACGATTCGCCGACCGGTTTTTCATGTTCCTTTCACAAAAACGCGCCTAACCTCTTATGAATACGGTGAGCCGCAAGGGGCTCCCAACCTGCCGGTCCATGCAGGAAAAGTCAATGAAAGCGGATTGTCAGCATGATGAGTCAACTCATTGATGCAGCTTTAGATTATTCGGCTACGCTTTTATTGGATCCAATAATTATCTAGAGCCACACCACTAAGCCAACAGCCTTGAGGTACCCATGAGTCAGGCTTTTCTCCCCTTCTCCCGCCCCAGTATCGGCGATGAAGAAATGGCTGCCGTAGAGCAAGTATTGCGCTCCGGCTGGATCACTACTGGACCGAAAAACCAGCAACTGGAAGAACACTTCGCCAACTACGTGGGCTGCCGTCATGCCGTGGCACTTTCCTCGGCGACCGGCGCCATGCACGTCACATTACTGGCCTTGGGCATTGGTCCCGGCGATGAAGTGATCACCCCGTCCCAGACCTGGGTCTCCACCGCCAACATGATCTGCCTGTTGGGCGCGACACCGGTGTTCGTCGACGTTGACCGCGACACGCTGATGAGCAACCTGGAGCACATTGAAGCGGCCATCACCCCGCGCACCCGGGCAATCATTCCGGTGCATTATGCCGGCGCCGCGTTCGATCTCGACCCGCTCTATGCGTTGGCCGACAAACACGGCATCCCCGTTGTTGAAGACGCCGCCCACGCCGCCGGAACCCTCTACAGAAATCGTCACGTCGGCGCGAAAGGCACGGCGATCTTCTCGTTCCATGCGATCAAGAACATGACCTGCGCCGAGGGCGCGATGTTCGTCACGGATGATGAAGCGCTGGCCAACCGGGTGCGCATGCTCAAGTTTCACGGCCTCGGCGTCGATGCCTACGACCGCCTGACCCACGGCCGCAAACCCCAGGCCCAAGTGATCGAGCCGGGGTTCAAATACAACCTGGCCGACATCAATGCCGCCATTGCTTTGGTGCAACTGGAGCGCTTGGACCAGATCAACGCCAAGCGCACCGAACTGGCCAAGACTTACCTGCAACGGCTGGAAGGCTCACCGGTGCAACCGCTGGCGATTCCGGCCTACCCGCAGCAGCACGCCTGGCACCTGTTCATCCTGCGCATCGATGCCGAACGCTGCGGGCTGGACCGTGAGGCGTTCATGAAAGCCCTGCAGGAACAAAACATCGGCACCGGCATTCACTTCATCGCCACTCACCTGCACACCTACTACCGCCGGCGATTCCCCAACATCTACCTGCCCAACACCGAATGGAACTCGGCGCGCCTGTGTTCGATCCCGTTGTTCCCCGACATGACCCACGACGACGTCGACCGTGTGGTCAGCGCCATCGAAAACACTGTGGACAGCCGCCTGTGAAACCTTATCCGATCCGTTGTGTGTCAATTGTCATCCCGGTCTACAACGAACAGGACAGCCTGCCCGAATTGCTCAGGCGCACCGAGGCGGCGTGCCAGCAATTGCACCATGACTATGAAATCGTATTGGTCGACGACGGCAGCCGCGACCACTCGGCGCAGATACTTGAAGAAGCCGCCAGTCGCGAGTGCAGCCCGGTGGTGGCGGTCATTCTCAACCGCAATTACGGCCAGCACGCGGCAATCATGGCCGGTTTCGAGCAGTGCAAGGGCGATGTCGTCATCACCCTTGATGCCGATCTGCAAAACCCGCCCGAAGAAATTCCACGGTTGGTGGCTCAGGCCGAACTCGGCTATGACGTGGTCGCCACGGTGCGCAACAACCGCCAGGACTCGGCCCTGCGCCGTTGGCCGTCGAAGCTGATCAACCTCGCCGTGCAGCGCTCCACCGGCGTCGCCATGAGCGACTATGGCTGCATGCTCCGGGCTTACCGCCGGACCATTGTCGACGCCATGCTCGCCTGCCGCGAACGCAGCACGTTCATTCCGATCCTGGCCAACAGCTTTGCCCGGCACACCACGGAAATCCTGGTGACCCACGCCGAGCGCGAACACGGCGAATCGAAGTACAGCCCCATGCGCCTGGTCAATCTGATGTTCGACCTGATCACGTGCATGACCACCACGCCGCTGCGGTTGCTGAGCATCGTCGGCTTCGCCATGGCCGGACTGGGCGTGGCATTCGCCATGGCGCTGATCGTCCTGCGACTGGTGTTCGGCGCCAGTTGGGCCGGTGACGGTACGTTCGTGCTGTTCGCCGTGCTGTTCGTGTTCACCGGCGGGCAATTCATCGGCATGGGTCTTTTGGGTGAATACCTCGGGCGCATGTACAGCGACGTTCGCGCCCGTCCGCGGTTCTTCATCGAAAAAGTCCTGCGCGGCCAGCCGGCCACCCCGGCGCCTGTGGTCACCGTCGACGGCCTCACTTCCACCTCTTCAGATCAGGTTCTCTCATGAGCGCAAAAGCTGTTGTCTTCGCCTATCACGATATTGGCTGTGCCGGCATCGAAACCCTGCTCGCCAGCGGTTACGAGATTGCCGCCGTGTTCACCCATGCCGATGATCCGCAGGAAAACGCCTTCTACGGCTCGGTTGCGCAACTGTGCGCCCGTCAGGGGATCCCGGTGCACGCGCCGGAAGACGTCAATCATCCGCTGTGGATCGAACGCATCGCCAAGCTCAACCCCGATTACCTGTTCTCGTTTTATTACCGCCACCTGCTCAGCGAACCGTTGCTGGCCACGGCCACTAAGGGCGCGTTCAACCTGCACGGTTCGTTGCTGCCGCGCTATCGCGGTCGTGCGCCGGCCAACTGGGTGCTGGTTAATGGCGAAAGCGAAACCGGCGTGACCCTGCACCGCATGGTCAAACGGGCCGATGCCGGCGCGATCCTCGCCCAGAAAAAAGTCGCGATAGAGCGCAGCGACACTGCGCTGAGCCTGCACGGCAAGTTGCGTGTGGCCGCCACCGACCTGCTGCGCGACACGCTGCCAGCGTTGCTCGCCGGGAAAGTCAGCGAGACCCCGCAGGACGAATCGAAAGCCACGGTGTTTGGTCGCCGCACGCCTGCCGACGGCAAGTTGATGTGGCAAAAACCGGCCGAAGAACTGTTCAATCTGGTACGCGCCGTGACGCAGCCTTATCCCGGCGCGTTCTGTGCGGTGGGTGAGCACAAACTGATTGTGTGGAACGCCGAGGTCGCCCTGGGCAACGAAGGCCAGGCACCGGGCCGGGTCATCAGCGTCGATCCGCTGCGCATTGCCTGCGGCGAAGACTCGCTGGTGATCACTGCCGGTCAACGCAACGACAACGGTTTGTACCTGAGCGGCCCGCAACTGGCCAACGAACTGGGGCTGGTCGACGGTTCGGTGCTGCGCGGTGCCGAATCAGGGCGCGCGCCACGTCGCACCCGCGTGCTGATCCTCGGCGTCAACGGTTTCATCGGCAATCACTTGTCCGAGCGTTTGCTGCGTGACGACCGCTACGAGGTCTACGGCCTGGATATCGGCTCGGACGCCATCGAACGCTTGCGCAGCCATCCGCATTTCCACTTCGTCGAAGGCGACATCAGCATCCATTCCGAGTGGATCGAGTACCACATCAAGAAGTGCGACGTGGTCCTGCCGCTGGTGGCGATCGCCACGCCGATCGAGTACACCCGCAACCCGCTGCGCGTGTTCGAACTGGACTTTGAAGAAAACCTGAAACTGGTGCGCTACTGCGTCAAATACAACAAGCGCGTGATCTTCCCCTCGACCTCGGAAGTCTACGGCATGTGCCAGGACGCCAAATTCGACGAAGACACCTCCAACCTCGTGGTCGGGCCGATCAACAAGCAGCGCTGGATCTACTCGACCTCCAAGCAATTGCTCGACCGCGTGATCTGGGCGTACGGCCAGAAAGGCCTGAACTTCACCCTGTTTCGCCCCTTCAACTGGATGGGCCCGCGCCTCGACCGACTGGACTCGGCACGCATCGGCAGCTCACGGGCCATCACGCAACTGATCCTCAATCTGGTGGAAGGCACGCCGATTCGCCTGTTCGATGGTGGTGAGCAAAAACGCTGCTTCACCGACATCGCCGACGGTGTCGAAGCGTTGGCGCGGATCATCGATAACGACAACGATGCCTGCAACGGCCAGATCATCAACATCGGCAACCCGGACAACGAAGCCAGCATCCGTCAGTTGGGCGAGGAACTGCTGCGCCAGTTCGAAGCGCACCCGCTGCGCGACAACTTCCCGCCGTTCGCCGGCTTCCGCGACGTCGAAAGCAAGGCGTTCTACGGCACCGGTTACCAGGACGTGTCCCACCGCAAACCGAGCATCGACAACGCCAAGCGCCTTTTGGACTGGGCGCCGACCGTGCAGATGAGCGAAACCATCGGCAATACCCTGGATTTCTTCTTGCGTGAAGCGATGCTCGAAATCGCGGACAAGCACTGATGCAGGCAGGCCTCCGGATTGATGTCGACACCTACCGGGGCACTCGGGAAGGAGTGCCCCGGCTGCTGGAGATGCTCGATGAAGCCCAGGTCAAAGCGACGTTTTTCTTCAGCGTCGGGCCGGACAACATGGGGCGCCACTTGTGGCGCCTGATCCGTCCGCAGTTCCTGTGGAAGATGCTGCGCTCCAACGCCGCCGGGCTGTACGGCTGGGACATCCTGCTGGCCGGCACCGCATGGCCGGGCAAACCCATTGGCCGTGACCTCGGGCACTTGATGCGCCAGGCCCGGGATGCAGGTCATGAAGTCGGCCTGCATGCCTGGGATCACCACGGCTGGCAGGCCAATGCCGGGCGCTGGAGCGACGCACAGTTGATCGAGCAGATTCGCCAGGGCGTGGACACGCTCGGCGACATCCTCGGGCAAAAAATCGAGTGTTCGGCAGCCGCCGGTTGGCGCGCGGACGAGCGCGTGATCGAGGCCAAGCAGGCTTTCGGCTTTCGCTACAACAGCGATTGCCGTGGCCACAGCCTGTTCCAGCCGACTCTGGCCGGGGGTGGTTTGGGGGCACCGCAAATTCCGGTGGACCTGCCGACCTTCGATGAAGTGGTTGGCCCAACGGTCGCGGCCAAGGACTTCAACGGGTTCATTCTCGATCGATTCTCCTCGGAACAACTCAACGTCTATACGATCCACGCCGAAGTAGAAGGGATTCTGATGGCCAACGATTTTCGTCAACTGCTGGCCGCTGCGCGCCAGCGAGGTATCCGTTTTCAACCCTTGGGCGACCTGCTGCCCAAGGCGCCAGGCACCTTGCCGACCGGTCGCGTACTGCGCGGCACGCTCGACGGCCGTGAAGGCTGGCTGGGAGTGCAAGGTGCATGAGTAAACGCTGGGTACTTCCGCTGCTGCTGGGACTTTTCCTGCTGGGCTACCTGCTGCCAATGGGCACCCACGGTCTGTGGATTCCCGATGAAACCCGTTACGCGCAGATCAGCCAGGACATGCTCTTGAGCGGCAATTGGATCTCGCCGCATTTCATGAGCCTGCGCTATTTCGAAAAACCGGTGGCCGGGTACTGGATGATCGCCCTTGGCCAGGCACTGTTTGGCGACAATCTGTTCGGGGTGCGGATTGCTTCGGCCATCAGTACCGGGCTCAGTGTGATGTTGTGTTACTTGATCGCTCGCCGGCTGTGGAACGAGCCACGCAAAAGCTTTGCCTGCGCGTTGCTGTACATGAGTTTCACCGTGGTCGCCGGGCAAGCCGGCTACGCCAATCTCGATCCGCAGTTCACTTTCTGGGTCAACCTGAGCCTGGTCGCCTTGTGGTTTGCGTTGGACAGCGCCACCCGCGCCCGACGCCTGATTGCCTGGGCAACACTGGGCCTGGCCTGTGGCATGGGCTTCTTGACCAAGGGCTTTCTGGCCTGGCTGCTGCCGGTGCTGATCGCCCTGCCCTGGATGCTCTGGCAAAAACGCTGGCGTGAACTGTTGATCTACGGCCCGCTGGCAATTGCCGTGGCCATCGCCGTGAGCCTGCCCTGGGCCTTGGCGGTGCACGCGCAGGAGCCCGATTACTGGCGGTTTTTCTTCTGGCACGAGCACATCCGTCGGTTCGCCAGTGAGGACGCGCAGCATGACGCGCCGTGGTGGTTTTATTTGCCGTTGCTGGTGGCGTTCAGTCTGCCGTGGGTGGTGCTGCTGCCGTCTGCACTTCGTCAGGCATGGCAAACCCGCAGGCAGGCAAACATCGCGTTCCTGCTGTTGTGGTTACTGATGCCGCTGCTGTTTTTCAGCCTGAGCAACGGCAAGCTGCCCACCTACATCATGCCGTGCCTGTTGCCACTGGCCTTGCTGCTGGGGCATGCGCTGGCGGATCGCTTGCGGCTGGAGCAAGGCCGGGTACTGGGCCTCAATGGTTTGCTCAATCTCATGCTGGGCCTGACCACCCTCTTCACGCTGGTGTACCTGCAACTGAAAAAACCGCTGTACGACCACGAGTTGCACAACCTGGTGCTGGTGTTCATCGGCCTGATCGGCTGGATCATGGCCAACCTGCTGCAAGCGTTCCGGCCCTTGCAATGCTGGGCGGCGCCGGCCTTCGGCAGCCTGCTGCTGGTCGGGGTCTTGCCGGCGGCCATACCCGAATCGGTAGTGGCGAACAAAATGCCCGACCAGTTTGTCCTTGAGCATGCCCGGGAACTCGGCGAGACCGCCAGTTTGTTGAGTAACGATCTGGGCGCCGCTTCGGCCCTGGCCTGGCGCCTGAAACGCCCGGACGTGGCGTTGTACAACACGATAGGCGAACTGAAATATGGCCTCGCTTATCCTGACGGCATGTCGCAACGCGTCGACCCTGATCGCGTGCAACAGTGGATGCACGACGCCCGTCAGCGTGGCTCGGTAGGCGTGCTGATGCGGGTCAAGGGTGAAGACGAGCTGCGTGAAATCGACCGCTTGCCCAAGGATGGCAAACGCTATGAACAAGGCAACCTTGTGATTTTGATATTCCCTCAGGGTGCGTCATGAGCCTGTTGCTGGTATTGGCGGCCTGCCTGCTGACCTGCCTGGGCCAGATCGCCCAGAAATACGCCGTGGAGAACTGGCGCGGCAAGACGTCGGGCTGGGGCGAAAAACTGCGCTCGCCATGGCTGTGGCTGGCCCTCGCCGCGCTGGGCGCGGGTTTGCTGGTGTGGCTGCTGGTGTTGCAGCGACTTGAAGTCGGCGTCGCCTATCCGATGTTGAGCCTCAATTTTGTGCTGATCACCCTGATCGCTCGCTTTGTCTTCCACGAAACCATCGACCGCCGCCACGGGTTGGGCGTAGCGCTGGTGATCGGCGGCGTGATTTTGCTGGGGTTGAACGCATGAGCCTGCGCCGGGGCATCGCCTTCGCTCTGGGCAGCGTGCTGCTCGGCAGTGCCGCGCAGTTGGGCATGCGCTGGAGCATGACGCGCCTGCCGTCACCGGAGCACTTGCTGACCGCCAGCCTCGACCCGAGCGCCGTTGCCGTGGTGCTGACCGCCATCCTCGCTTATGCCCTGTCGATGCTCAGCTGGCTCGTGGCCCTGCGCGATGTGCCGCTGGGCCGGGCTTACTCGCTGCTGAGCATCAGCTACGCGCTGGTGTACCTGCTGGCCGCCGTCCTGCCGGTGTTCAACGAAGACTTCAGCCTTTCCAAAAGCCTCGGGGTGGCCCTGGTCATTCTGGGCGTCATCACCATCAACGCTCGACCTGCTCACGCGTCCACACTCAGGAGTGACCTATGAAAATCAGTGTATTTGGTAGCGGTTACGTCGGCCTGGTGCAGGCCGCTGTCCTGGCTGAAGTCGGCCACGACGTGGTTTGCATGGACATCGACGAGAAAAAAGTCGAGTTGCTGCAGCAAGGCCACGTGAGCATTTTCGAGCCGGGGCTGGCCAGCCTCGTGCGCGAAAGCCTGGAGGCCAAGCGGTTGCAGTTCACCACTGATGAAAAATTCGCGGTGCAACACGGTCAGGTGTTGTTCATTGCGGTGGGCACGCCGTCCCGGGACGATGGTTCAGCGGATTTGCGCTACGTGCTGTCGGTGGGTGAAGCGGTGGCCCGTCACCGCGAGCAACCGGTGATTCTGGTGGAGAAATCCACCGTCCCCGTGGGCACCGGCGATACCTTGCGCACGCACATCGACAAGTGCCTGATCAAGGTCGGCCGGTTGCTGCAGTTCGATATCGTCTCCAATCCGGAGTTCTTGAAAGAAGGTTCGGCCGTCGCCGATTGTCGGCGCCCGGACCGTATCATCATCGGTTGCGAAAACGATGACGTGCGCGATGTCATGCGCGACCTCTACGCACCGTTCAACCGCAACCATGACCGGATCATGTTCATGGACCTGCGCAGTGCCGAGCTGACCAAGTACGCCGCCAACTGCATGCTGGCGACCAAGATCAGCTTCATCAACCAGATCGCCGAACTGGCCGAACACCTCGGCGCCGACATCGAATCGGTGCGGCTGGGCATCGGCGCCGATTCGCGCATCGGCTACCACTTCATCTACCCCGGCTGCGGTTATGGCGGCTCGTGTTTCCCCAAGGACATGCGCGCCCTGATCCACAGCGCCGAGGAAGCGCATTGCTCCAGCGACCTGCTGCAAGCGGTGGAAGCCATCAACCAGCGGCAGAAACACAAGCTGTTCGAGCGCATCAACGCGTTCTACAAAGGCGATTTGCGCGGCAAGACGTTTGCTGTGTGGGGCCTGGCGTTCAAGCCCAACACCGACGACATGCGCGACGCGCCGAGTCGGGTACTCCTGGAATCGCTGTGGGCCGCCGGTGCCAGCGTGCGGGCGTTCGACCCGGAGGCGATGCAGGAAACCCAGCATTTGTATCCAGACGAAGCGAAGCTGATGCTCATGGGCACCCCGGAATCGGTGCTGGCCGGCGCTGATGCGTTGATCATCTGCACCGAATGGCAGCAGTTCAAGGCGCCGGATTTCAATCTGATCCAGCAACGATTGAAAGCGCCGGTGATATTCGATGGACGCAATCTGTATGACGCAGACCGGTTGGCGCGCAGCGGGTTTATGTACTTTCCGATGGGGCGAGGCGACTCGCGCAAGTTACCGATTCCGCATCAACAATGGCCAGTGGCTTCAGTTGTTGCGTGATTGACAGAGGCCTACTCAAAACACTGTAGGAGCCGGCTTGCCGGCGATGAGGACCTTGGACTTTGTGGTGATCTTTTGATTGCTATCGCTGGCAAGCCAGCTCCTACAGTTTGATGGTGTCAGCAAAGTTTGATTAACAAACAGGCACCTTCAAATCAACGCCCAACGCCTGGGCAAACGCCTTCACCAACGGACTGCGCACGGTGTTGTGACGCAGGATCAGATTGAACGGTGTGCTGATGTGAATGAGGTCCGGCCGCACCGCGCGAAACTGCCCTTGGGCGACCATCGACGCGGCGTAATGCTGCGGTAGAAAACCCACGAAACGCCCGGTCTTGATCAGCAGCGCCACGGCTTCCACCTGGGTCGCCGAGGCGGAAAAACTGTCGTACCGGGCAAAATTCAGTTTGTCGCGATGGATCGCGTAGCGGTGGTTGATGCACTCGTAATCCTTGAGCACATTGCTGCCGATTTCTGCGTCCGGCACCGAGAACAACGGGTGGCCGATCGCGCAGTAAACCTCCGAGCGTTCTTCATACAGCGTGTAATAGTCGAACTCTTCGCGTTTCTGATAAACCGGCACGATACCGGCCACCAGGCGTCCCTCTACGACCCCTCTTTCAATTTCATCCAGTTGTGACGCCTGAAGTTGAAACCTTACTTTCGGCGACTCTTCATTTATCCGTCTAAGCGCTGCAACTAACGGTGAATTAAGATCGGAAATAGTGTTATCAATAACGCCCACACCCAAGTCACCAATAAGTTCGTTCTGCGCCGAACTAAGCCGGTCACGAAAGTTGTCAACCGAGGCAAATAGATCAATCGATGCCTGATACACCAGGCGGCCTTCTTCGGTCAGATGAAAGCCCTCGCGACCTCGGGTGCACAAGCGCATGCCGATACGAATTTCAAGGTCGGAGATCTGTTTGCTGATGGCCGCCAGCCCCACATTCAGCTCGTTCTGCGCCGCACTGAAACCACCGGCCTCGACTACGGCCTTGAACACTTTGAGCAGTTTGAAATCCAGCCCGCTGAGGGCCAGTGGCGCCCGATGCGCCGTTTTTGGCGCCGGGTTTCCGGAATTGGAAAGTGGGGTTTCCATAATGCTTATTTACCTCTGGCGCGCTATTCAACAACCTGTGCCCAACAACAAAAACATAGCTGGCCAATAATAATGAACACAGAAAACCAGGCTTGGCAACCGCTAATAATCCCCGTACTTCAGTGCCAACTCACTGATTTCGAACTACTAAAAGCTGACACTTCGATCAGCTCTCGCAACGCTGCAACTGCCCTCTTGAAAACTGCTTAGGCCGAACCACGCCCGAATTATTTCCGGCGGGTCTTCCCGGCTCTGCGCATCAATTTCAGTTCGCTTTACCGACGAGGAAAACAACAATGTCTCAAACCACCGACCGTCTCTGGGGTGCCCGCTTCAAAAGCGGCCCATCCGAAGCCCTGGCGGCCCTGTCCCGTTGCCCTGAGCGCTACTTTCGCCTGACCCCGTATGACCTCGCCGGTTCCAAGGCCCATGCCCGTGAACTGCAGCGCGCCGGGCTGTTGAGCGAGCAGGAAACCCACACCATGCTGGCCGCGCTGGAAGGTATCGGCGCTGACTTTAAAGCCGGCAGCATCGCGCCAACGCTGGATGACGAAGACGTCCACACCTTCATCGAACGCCTGCTGACCGAGCGCCTCGGCCCATTGGGCGGCAAGCTGCGCGCCGGCCGTTCGCGCAACGACCAGACCGCCAACGACCTGCGTCTGTTCCTGCGGGACCACGTGCGCACCCTGGCCGTCGAAGTGCTGGCCTTGCAGCAAGCGCTGGTCGACCAGGCCGAACAACACATCGAAAGCATCTGCCCCGGTTTCACTCACCTGCAACAGGCGCAACCGATCGTCTTTGCTCACCACTTGCTCGCTCACGCCCAATCGATGCTGCGTGACGTGCAACGGCTGGTGGACTGGGACATCCGCACCTCGCTGTCGCCACTGGGTGCCGCCGCCATGGCCGGTTCCGCCATCGCGCGCCTGCCGCAACAGTCGGCCAAGGAAATGGGTTACAGCGGCGTCTGCGAAAACTCCATCGACGCCGTGGCCAGCCGCGATCACGTCGCCGAGTTCCTGTTTATCGCCAGCATGCTCGGCATCAACATTTCCCGCCTCGCGGAAGAATTCTGCCTGTGGTCCTCGCGGCAATTTCGCTGGGTCGCACTGGACGATGCCTACGCCACCGGCAGCTCGATCATGCCGCAGAAGAAAAACCCGGACATTGCCGAGCTGGCCCGGGGCAAGGCGGGTCGCCTGATTGGCAACCTCACCGGCCTGCTCTCCACCCTGAAATCCCTGCCGCTGTCGTATAACCGCGACTTGAGCGAAGACAAGAACGGCGTGCTCGACAGCGTCGACACCTTGCTGCTGGTGCTGCCCGCCATGGCCGGGATGGTCGCGACCATGAAGGTCAACGTTGAAGAGTTGCGCCGTCAGGCACCGCTCGGGTTCACCCTCGCCACCGAAGTGGCCGACTGGCTGGCGGTGCGTGGCGTGCCGTTCAAGGAAGCCCATGAAATCACCGGCGCGCTGGTTCAGGCCTGTGAGAAACACGACATCGAGTTGTGGGAAGCCTCGCCAGCGCTGTTGGCCGAGATCGATTCGCGCCTGACCCCGGAAGTACGCGACAGCCTGACGCTGGAAGCCGCCATCGCCGCCCGTAGCGGTTGGGGTGGTACGGCGCCGCAGCAGGTACGCGAGCAGATCGGCCGGTTGAAGACCGCCCTCGCCGCGCAACACGAATGGACCGAGAACTATCAGGGCTTCCGCCTCTAACAGCCTCCACGCATAACCCTGTGGGAGCTAGCCTGCTAGCGATTTGGCTCTGTCTGACAACCATTCGCTGATTGACACACCGCAATCGCTAGCAGGCTAGCTCCCACAAGGATCTGTGTTGGATTTGAAAGAACAGTTCGGAGAAACAACATGAGCCAGACTCAGGCAGAACGACTCCAGGCGGAGCGCAAACTGGCGGAAAACCAGTTCGATATCACCCAGTACGATCACGTGCCACGGCGCTATTACGGGCGGATCTTTTTCGCCACGGTCATCGTCATCGCGATCATCGGCCTGGTGCGGGCCTTTGCCGAAGGCAAGATCGAGTGGTCGTACATCGGCCAGTTCCTCACGTCCCAGGCGATCATGTGGGGCTTGCTCAATACCATCGTCATGGCCGTGCTGGCGATGGGGCTGGGCATTGTGTTCGGGGTGATCACGGCGATCATGCGCATGTCGGCCAACCCGATCCTGCGCTACGTGGCGGTGACCTACACCTGGCTGTTCCGTGGCACGCCGCTGATCCTGCAACTGCTGTTGTGGTTCAACCTGGCGCTGATCTTCCCCACCATCGGCATCCCCGGCGTGTTCGAAATGGACACCGTAAGCCTGATGACGCCGTTCGTGGCCGCCCTCCTCGGCTTGAGCATCAACCAGGGCGCATACACCGCTGAAGTGGTGCGCGCCGGTCTGCTGTCGGTGGACACCGGGCAGTACGAAGCCGCCAAGTCGATCGGCATGCCACGCCTGCAAGCGCTGCGCCGGATCATCCTGCCGCAGGCCATGCGGATCATCATTCCACCGGTCGGCAACGAGTTTATCGGCATGGTGAAAATGACCTCGCTGGCGAGCGTCATCCAGTACTCGGAGCTGCTCTACAACGCCCAGAACATCTACTACGCCAACGCCCGAGTGATGGAGCTGCTGATCGTCGCGGGTATCTGGTACTTGGCCACGGTCACCGTGCTGTCCTTTGGTCAAAGCCGTCTGGAGCGTCGTTTCGCTCGCGGCGCCGGCAAGCGTTCTTGAGGAGTCGAACATGAGAAGCATCGTCAAGGCCGTGAGCCTGAACAAGTATTACGACCATTTCCACGCCCTCAAGGACATCAACATCGAAGTCGAGCAAGGCGAAGTGCTGTGCATCATCGGCCCGTCCGGCTCCGGCAAAAGCACCTTGCTGCGTTGCGTCAACCAGCTGGAAAAGATCGACAAGGGTGGCCTGTGGGTCGACGGCGAGCTGGTGGGTTACCGCATCGTCGGCAACAAACTGCACGAACTCAACGAGTCGCAGATCGCCCGTCAACGCCTGGCCACCGGCATGGTGTTCCAGCGTTTCAACCTGTTTCCGCACATGACTGTGCTGCAAAACATCATCGAAGGGCCGTGCCAGGTGCTCAAGCGTTCGCCCAAGGAGGCGCACGAAGAAGCCTTGGAGCTGCTCGCCCGCGTCGGCCTGGCCGACAAGCGCAACAGCTACCCGATCGAGCTTTCGGGTGGTCAGCAACAACGTGTCGCCATTGCTCGCGCATTGGCCATGCGGCCCAAGCTGATGCTGTTCGATGAACCCACTTCGGCACTCGACCCGGAACTGGTCGGTGAGGTGCTGTCGGTGATGCGCGATCTCGCGCAATCCGGCATGACCATGATCGTCGTCACCCATGAACTGGGCTTCGCTCGCGAAGTATCCAACCGCATGGTGTTCATGGACGGCGGGCAGATCGTGGAGGCAGGAAGCCCCGAAGAAATACTAATAAGTCCGCAAAACCCGCGCACCCAAAGCTTCATTTCTGCCGTTCGAACCTAAGCGCCGGCTGGCGTAACAACACACATAAGAGAACGACCATGAAGAACTACGTAATCCCCGCAGTACTCGCAGGCCTGATGGCATCCAGCGTCAGCTTCGCCGCCGAATTGCCGGCCAGCATCAAGGAAAAAGGCGAGATCGTCGTCGCGATCATGCCGAACTACCCGCCAATGGATTTCAAGGACCCGGCCACCAATACCCTCACCGGTGTGGACGTTGATCTGGGCAACGCCCTGGCCGAACGTCTGGGCGTGAAGATCAAATGGCAGGAAACCGGCTTCGAGCAAATGATCAACGCCCTGACCACCGACCGCGTCGACATGGTGCTGTCGGGCATGACCGACACCAAAGAGCGTCAGGCCAGCGTGACCTTCGTCGACTACTTCACCAGCGGTCCGCAGTTCTACACCCTGCAGAAGAACAAGGACTTCAACGAAATCACCGACCTGTGCGGCAAGAAAGTCGGCACCAGCCGCCGGACCACGTTCCCGGCGGAAATCGCTGAGTACAGCAAGGCCAACTGCGAAGCCGCCGGCAAACCGGCCATCGTGGTGATCGGCACCGAAGGCTCGGCGGATGCCCGTGCGCAACTGCGTCAGAGCCGTATCGATGCCGCGATGCAAGGCAGCGAGACCTTGTCGTACCTGAAGACTCAGGAAAAGGACATGTACAAAACGGTCGGCCAGCCGATTTCCGTGCAGTTCTCCGGCATGGGCCTGAGCAACAAAAAGCCTGAGCTGAGCGAAGCGGTGAAGGTTGCGTTGCAGAGCATGATCGATGACGGCAGCTATCAGACCATCCTGAAAAAATGGGACCTGGAGCTGGGCGCAATCAAGACGGCAACCATCAACGCCGGCAAGTAATGCTTGCCCTGTAGGAGCCAGCTTGCTGGCGATAGCGGTGGATCAGTCGCTATGAATGTTGACTGACACACCACCATCGCCGGCAAGCCGGCTCCTACAGGTTTGGTTGCGTTTCGACTATTGAGAACGGAGCACCAACGATGTCGTCCTCCCCAACCTGGCCCGACCAGCACAAGGCCTGCCTTGCCCTGGCCTTCGACCTCGACGGCCCCACCGGCGATGCGATGCTCAACGGCTCGATCTGGCACAAGCCCGAGTACTTCGGTTTTGGTGGTTACGGCCCTTACCGGGCGCTGCCACGGATTCTCGACCTGCTCGACGAATTCCGCATCCCTACCACGTTTTTCGTTCCGGCCTGGGTCGTGGAGAACTGGCCGAAACAGT
The DNA here is from genome assembly GCF_019946675.1 of Pseudomonas sp. BF-B-15. Classification (NCBI taxonomy): domain Bacteria; kingdom Pseudomonadati; phylum Pseudomonadota; class Gammaproteobacteria; order Pseudomonadales; family Pseudomonadaceae; genus Pseudomonas; species Pseudomonas sp. BF-B-15. Next base: position 7,246 of record NZ_JAGYFZ010000001.1, on the reverse strand, counting down.
GCCAGGCGATTGTCGAGCGCGGGCATGAAGTGGCGTACCACGGCTACAAACACGAATCCTTTTACGCCCTGACGCTGGACCAGCAAAAGGACGTAATGAAGAAATCCCGCGAGGTGTTCTGGAAACACCTGAACATCCGCGCCGAAGGTTTCCGCACGCCGTCCGGCGACTGGCGCGCCGAGACCCCGGCGATGCTGGTGGAAGCCGGCGTGACCTACTCCAGCAGCATGCGCGGCGACGACCGACCGTACCTGGTGAACGTGCCGGGGTTCGACACGCCACTGGTGGAAATACCCGGGCGCTGGGAAATGGACGACTACGCCTCCCTCGCCTACACCCGCGCGCCAGACTTTCCTTCGGGACTGGACCGCACGGCCAGCTATGAGCTGACTCTGGACAACTGGTGCCGCGAGTACGACGGCGCCATGAATGAGGGGTTGTGCCTGACCACCCTGTTCCACCCCAAGATCACCGGCAAACCGGGGCGCATCCTGTTGCTGGAAAAACTGTTCGAACACATGCGTCAGCGCGACGACGTGTGGTTTGCCACTTGCCGCGACGTCGCCCAGTGGTGGCTGAAGGAGCATCACCATGGCTGATTCCATCGTCTGGCCCGACGGCTATCGCTGCGCGGTGGTGCTGACCGTCGATTACAACGACATTCACGGGATTCTCACCCAGGCGCCGGAAGTCGCCGGGCGCGACAAGACACTGTCTGTATGGCGTTACGGCAGCCAGCGCGGCGTCGAGCGTCTGCTGGGTTTGTTCAAGGAACTGGGGGTTCGCAGCAGCTGGTTTGTCCCCGGCATCGTCGCCGAAGAAAACCCCGAACACCTTCAGGCGATCCAGGCCGGTGGGCATGAAATTGCCTGCGCCGGGTATCGCCATCAAAACTACGACACCCTCGATCTGGCGCAGCAGAACGCCGAAATTGCCGCCGGCTGCGAGGCTCTGCAAGCATTGACCGGCCAGCGCCCGACGGGGTTTCGCATCCCCGCCGGTAATGGCGCGCCGGGGTTCATCGAGGCGCTGAGGGATCAAGGCATTCGTTGGTCATCCTCGTGGCGTGGCGATGATTTGCCGTTCGCACATCCCACGGCGCCGCAGGTGATTGAACTGCCCTTGCACTACGAGCTGGAAGACGAACCCTACTTCGCGTTCAACCTGAGCCCGGCGGTGCCGCCGGCGCAATCACGGATCGCCTCTTACAGCCACACCCTGGGCAACCTGCAAATGGACTTTGCAGGGTTTCACCGCTTCGGGCTGTGTTACGTGCTGCGTTTGCACCCGGAAATCATTGCCACGCCGGGACGGATCGGCGTTTTGCGCGAATTGCTGCAGGGCATTCAGCAACACAGCGACGTGTGGATCGCCACCGGAGCCGAAGTCGCTCAGTGGTGGGCCGATTCCGCGACGCCTGTGACCGAGGATCACCCGGCGTCAGTGTACGAACGGCATTATCGGGACTACCTCCTATGACCGAGCGTTTGCAACGACTGGCGCAGTTTTGCGTCGACACACGATTTGAAGACTTGCCCCCGGCACTGGTTGCACAAGCCAAACGGCACATTCTCGACACCTTTGGCGCGACGCTGGCCGGGGCTGATAGCGATGTGGCGAAACAGGCGCGCCTGGTGTTCGCGGGCGAAACCGGCGGCACGCTGGTCTGGGGCGCGGACCTGCGGGTCGGCGCCGCTCAGGCTGCGATGCTCAACGGCGTCGCCGCACATGCGCTGGAACTGGATGACACCGGTGGCTGTGACCATTCCGGCGCGGTGGTGCTGCCGGCGGTGATGGCCGCTGTTTCGATGTGCACGCGGCCGGTCAGTGGTCGCGAGTTCATCACGGCGGTGGTCATCGGTTACGAAGTCGGCCGCCGCGTGCTCGAAGCCTGTGGTGGTTATTCGGCGCACAACGGCGCCGGCTGGCATTCCACCGCCACCTGCGGCGTGTTTGGCGCGGCGGCGGCAAGTGCACGCATCCTGGGTTTGAACGCCGGACAAATGCTCTCGGCACTGGGCATTGCCGGCAGTTTCAGCGGCGGCTTGTGGGCCTTCATCCACGACGGCTCGCAGAGTAAAAAACTGCACAGCGGGCGCGCCGCCGAAGGTGGATTGCTGGCGGCACGGTTTGCGCAGCAAGGCATCACCGGGCCGTCGAAGCTGTTCGATGATGTCTGGGGCGGTTTCCTGAAAACCCTGGCCGGCGAGACGGCACAACCGGAGGCACTGGATGCCGACCTGGGCGTCGTGTGGAAACTCGCCCGCTGTTCGATCAAGCCGTACGCCTCGTGCCGTGGCACGCATTCGGCCATCGACGCGTTGGGGTTGTTGCTGGATCAACTGCAGGTGGATGTCGATCAGGTTGAAGACCTTGAGGTTTCGCTGTGCGGGTTTCTGCAGGACATGTGCGGCGCACAGGAAGTGAGCAGCCTCGCGGCGGCGCAGATGAGCTTGCCGTACGCCCTCGCCGCACGCCTGGTTCATGGGCATTGCCGGCTGGAGGCGTATGACGACGAGCAACGGCGTGTTCCGCAGATTGCGCTGTGGATGTCGCGCATTCGTCTTGTAGTGGACCCGCAACTGTCAGAGGATGGCGAGCCCGTGGTGAGCGTGCGGACGGTGGACGGTCGGCAGGCGAGCCTGTGCGTCGACCCGCCACTGGGTGCGCCGGGCAATCCGTTGAGTGATGACGCGTTGGAACAGAAGTTTTTCAGCCTGGCGGTGCGGGTGATGCCGAGGTTGCAGGCAGAGGAACTGATCGGGCAGATGTGGCGGCTGGAACAGCTGGAATCGGTTGCTGTGCTGGATCGGTGGCTGACTTGAGTAATGCGGTGACTGATCTGACCCAATCGCGAGCAGGCTCGCTCCCACAGGGGAACGCATTCCAAATGTGGGAGCGAGCCTGCTCGCGATTGGGCGCGACACGGTACACCGTCGAACACCCTGAAATCTGAATAAGGACATTTGCCCCACCGTGGCCACTTACTCGCTTGTTATCCGCCGGTTGATGATCGTATCGCTGACCATCGTCGTCAGCCGCGCCATCACCAGCCCGTTGCTCACGTTGTTCCTGAGCAACAAACTGGGCCTCAACCAACAGGACGTTGGCTTGCTGCTGGGCATCGCGGTGTTCATCGCTACCCTGCTTGCGCTCTACGGCGGCTACATCATCGACCGCCTCGAAAAACGCCGGCTGCTGATCCTCGCCATGCTCTCCAGCGCCATCGGTTTCGTGTTGCTGACCTTCGCCGAAAACCTCTACCTGACCACCCTGACCCTGGTGATCACCGAAACCGCTTCGGCGCTGTTCCTGATTGGCTCGAAGGCGATCCTCAGCGAAAACCTGCCCATGGGCCAGCGTGCCAAGGCCTTTTCCCTGCGCTACACCCTGACCAACATCGGTTACGCCACGGGGCCGATGCTCGGCGTGGTCATCGCCGGTGTCTACCCGATTGCGCCATTCCTGATTGCCGGCGGCATTGCGTTTTTCAGCATCTTTTTGATGAGCGGGATCCCGAAAGATTCGAGCCAGACACCCGCGATCGGCCAGCCGCAAAGCTTTCTGAAAACCCTGATCACCCTGAAAAACGACCGCACGCTGATTATGTTCACTTGCGGCTGCCTGCTCAGCACCGTGGTCCATGGGCGCTTCACCCTGTACCTGTCGCAATACCTGCTGGTGACCCAGGACTCCAAACGCGCCCTGGAAACCATGGCCGCCCTGCTCGCCTGCAACGCCATCAGCGTGATCCTGCTGCAATACCAGATCGGCCGTTTCCTCAAGCGTGAACAACTGCGCTACTGGATTGCCGGCGGCACCAGCCTGTTCATCCTCGGCCTGATCGGCTTCAGCCTGGCGGACAGCCTGGTGTCGTGGTGCATCGCGATGTTCATCTTCACCCTCGGCGAAATGATCATTTACCCCGCCGAATTCCTGTTCGTCGACACCCTGGCCCCGGAAGAACTGCGCGGCAGTTACTACGGCGCACAAAACCTGGCGGCCCTGGGCGGTGCCCTGAGCCCGGTGATTTGCGGTTTCCTGTTGATGCACACCCCGGCGCCGACGATGTTTTATGCCCTGAGCGCGCTGACCGCCATGGGCGGTTTCCTGTGTTTCATGAGCGGACGCCGGGTGGCTTTACAGCAAAATTAATGCACTGAAACTGCATTAATATGAATTTGTCTCCGTCTGGAATGAGCGGCACACTGTGCCTCGTTCCTCCCCCAATAGTTGGAACGACTTCAAGGGCTTTCTGGGTATCCCAGCTAAGCCTTTTTTTTGCCTCGACTTTTGCAACGGACCATTCACCTCATGTTTGCTCGCTGGTTCCCCGCCGCCATCAATACCCGACCTTCTGAATGGAGCCGTGCCGCCATCGGCATGGCCCTCGGTACGATGTTCAGCGTCTGGCTGTGCTCACAGGTTTTCGGCATCGAAGTGGCGCAGCACCTGATCGGTCCGCTGGGCGCCTCGGCAGTGCTGTTGTTCGCCGTGTCCTCCGGCGCATTGGCGCAACCCTGGTCGATTCTCGGCGGTTACTTGAGCGCAGGGGTGGTCGCATTGTTGGTCGCCCACGTGCTCGGACGAACCCTTGGCAGTGCTTGCCTGGCCGCAGGCATGTCGCTGATCCTGATGTGCTGGCTGCGTTGCCTGCATCCGCCGGCCGGTGCCTTGGCGTTGCTGCTGGTATTGGCAGACCCGGCGACCATCGCCCTGGACTGGAAAGCCCTCGGCCCGGTAATGCTCGGTGCCTCGACGATGTTGCTCAGTGCGCTGGCGTACAACAACCTGACGCGCATTCGTTACCCAAGACGCGCCAGTGAACCGGTGCCGATGGTGCCGGCCGATCACCCGCCCATCGACAGCCAGGCGATCACTGCCCAGGATCTGAAACGGGCGCTGGCGGACATGGAAGCTTTCTTTGACGTCACGCCCGAAGACCTTGAGCAGTTGATTCAAGCCAGTGAGTTGCATGCCAAGCGGCGCAGTATCACTGAAGTCCTTAGCCGCAGAACCTGACACCCTACAGAACCCTTCAGGAGCGAGCAGTCTCGCTCCTGAAGGTTCGAGTCAAGCCGCAGATAATTGCTTGGCCGGTACTGCCAGACTCACTGCCCGCACCGATGCACCGGCACTCAACCCCAGCGTTTTTGCGGTCTGGGCATCGACAATCAACGTACCCGCCGCTACCCGCGCCGCTGCTGCGGTAATCCGGCACTCGGCAAACTGGCGGTTGTGAATCAGGTAAGTCGCTGCGTGTTCTCCGGGGGTGCCAATGCTCAATTGCAGTACCTGACTGTCACGCACCGCGCGGATGTCGGCCGTGGCGCATTCAATCAGCGGCCCGCCGTCGAAAATGTCGATGTAATCGCGGTGTTCGAATCCTTCCGCCTGCAGCATGCCCAGCGCCGGCTCGGTGTTGGGATGGACGCGGCCAATCACCGAGCGCGCCGCTTCCGGCAACAGGCAGGTCGGCAGCGGAAACTTGGGCATCAGTTCCGCGATGAAGGTCTTGTTGCCCAGGCCGGTAAGATAATCGGCATCGGCAAAGTCCATCTTGAAAAAGTGCCGCCCCAGTCCTTCCCAGAACGGTGAAATGCCCGCTTCGTCCGAGTAGCCGCGCATCTCTGCAATGACCTTGTCGCCGAAGTGCTGACGGAACTCTGCGAGAAACAGGAACCGCGCCTTCGACAATAAGCGCCCGTTCAGGCCACTGCGATGATCGGCGTGCAGGAACAGTGAGCACAGCTCCGATTGCCCGGTCATGTCGTTACCCAGGAACAACGTCGGCAGTTGTTGATTGATCCCGAGGTTTTTCGACGCCGCGACAAACAAGCCCATTCGATAGTTGTACCAGGGCTCGCGCAGGCCGACGGCACCGGCCAGCGCACAAATACCGATCGCCTCTTTCTGGTCGTTCTCCAGCACAAACAGGTAGTCGGCATCGGCACGCTCGGCGTCGCCGGCAAAGGTTTTCGCGGCCCATTCCAGACGCTGGCGCAAACGCGGCGCATCGGCAGGCAAGGTGGTCAAACCGGTCCCGGCGCTATGGGCCAGGGCCAGGAGTGCCGGCAGGTCAGCCGGTGTGGCGGGACGGACGATCATCGCACTTGCTCCTTGGCAGTCAGGTGTTTGGGCAGGAATACTTCGGCCAACATGCAGCGGGCGCTGCCGCCGCCGATGCGTTCGATGGTGTCGATGTTCACCGGCAGCGGCGTGGTGTGGGCCTCGATCAACCGACGCTGGCGGGTGTCCAACGCTTGCCAGGCGGTACGTGACATCACCAGCACGGGGTCGCCCGCACTGCTTTGAACTTCCAGCATGTTGCCGGCAAAGGATTCCAACTGGCTCCAGTTCAGCGCGATGACTTGCTTGCCGCTGTCTTCCAGCCGCGAGCGCAGGACCCGGCGTTCGCTCGGGTCCGTGACCGATGCCAGGCAGGCAATGGCCAGCCGCGTACCGACGCTCATCATCACGTTAGTGTGGTAAATCGCGACGCCCTGACGGTCCTGCGCCGTGAACGCGCACAGCTCGTAACCCAGATGGTTGACCACCTCATCCAGCGCCCGGGCGTGGGTGCGGGTTGAATAGCCGGCGTAGCAAATCCGCTGCTGACGATCCAGCACCATGCTGCCGGTGCCTTCCAGGAAGACTTCCTGCTGTTCGAGGCTGGAAAGGTCCAGCAACTGCTCGACCCGGTATTCGTCGCGCAGCCAGTCGAGCACACCTTTATCCCGCTCCAGTCGCCTGTTGTGGCCTTGCATCGGATACAGCACCAACGTGCCGTCGGGGTGGCTGCTCCACCAGTTGTTGGGAAAGATCGAGTCTGGCGTGTGCGGGGCTTCAAGGTCGTTGTGCACAAGGACTTCGACGCCTTGCCCGCGCAGTGCGGCAACGTAGCCATCGAACTCTTGCAGGGCCTTGAGCTGAACGTCTTCGGACACGGCGGCCGGGCGCTGAAAACGGTTGTTCGCCGCCGTGTCCTGATTGAAAGAGAAACGTGTCGGGCGAATCATCAAAACGGTATTGGTGGTTTGCATGGGCACAGATTCAATGAGGGTTGAGAGAGGCTCATTGTCTGTTTCGGGAGCGGGAAAACCCGGTTGATAAGGGTTTTTAAGGTGATGGAAACGGCTGAAGATTTCGGCTCGTCCAGCCGATTCGGCAAACACCCAGAACCACTGTGGGAGCGAGCCTGCTCGCGATAGCGGTGTATCAGTCAATTCATTAGTAACTGACACAC